>QHVW01000086.1 GCA_003223675.1 Acidobacteriota bacterium | reverse complement strand
TCGGCGTCCACGTGCTCGACCTGCTGCTCTGGTGGTTGGGGGACCTCACCGCCACCGACTACCGCGACGACGCCCTGGGCGGCGTCGAGTCGGACTGCGAGATGACCCTCGCCACCGCCGCCGGCCTCACCGGCACGGTCGAGATCAGCCGCACGCGCAACCTGCGGAACACCTGCGTGTTCGAGGGGAGCCAGGCGCGGCTGGAGGTGGGGATCTGGGATTCCGACCCGGAGGTCCGGCTGTCGATCGCCGGCAGCGAGGTGGCCCTCGCCGGCCACGCGCGCAGGGGTGGGGAGACAGGGCTCAACTTCCTTGACACGTTCATCCGCCAGATCGACGACTTCGCCCGCGCCATCCGCGGCAAGCGGGAGCCGTTCGTGCCAGGGTCCGAGGGGCGGCGGTCGCTGGCGCTGATCGAGTCCTGCTACGTCCAGCGCCGCTTCCTGGAGCTCCCCTGGTCGGTGCTCCCGGCCGCGGGGAAGGAGCCGGTGGCGTGAGCCTCGCCCCGCTCGCCGGGATCGGTGACGCGCTCGCCGGCCGCCGGGTGCTGGTCACCGGCGCCGGCGGCTTCATCGGCGGCCGACTGGTGGAGCGGCTGGTGCTCCATCACGGCGCCGAGGTGCGCGCCCTGGTGCGCAACCTCGCGGGAGCGGCCCGCCTCGCCCGCTTTCCGGTGACGGTGCTGCGCGGCGACGTGGGCAGCGCTCCGGACCTCGCGACCGCCATCCAGGGGTGCACGATCGTCTTCCACTGCGCCTACGGCACCTCCGGCAGCCAGAAGCACCGCGCCTGGGTGAACCGCGAGGGGACGCGCCGGGTGCTGGAGGCCTCCCGGGCGGCCAAAGTGGGGCGGATCGTCCACCTCAGCACGCTGATGGTCTACGGCGAGACCCCGGACGGCGATCTCGACGAGGCCGCTCCCCGGCGCCGCTTCGGCAACGCCTACTCGGACAGCAAGATGGAGGCGGAGCAGATCGCCCTCACCTCGGGTCTGCCGGTGGCCGTGCTCCAGCCCACCGCCGTCTACGGGCCCTACGGCGGCGTGTGGACCGAGGCGGTGATCCGCGCGCTCAAGGCCGGCAGGCAGATCCTGGTCAACGGCGGCGACGGCCTGGGCAACGCCGTCTACGTGGACGACCTGGTGAGCGCCATGCTGCTCGCGGCGGTGAAGGACGGCGCGGTGGGGGAGGCCTTCCTCATCTCCGGAGAGCAGCCGGTGACCTGGCGGGAGCTCTACGGCCGCTTCGAGCAGATGCTGGGGACCGAATCGCGGACCGTGGACATGACCGAGGCCGAGGCGCTCGCCTTCTGGAAGAGCTGGAAGCGGTCGCAGCCGCATATGGTGGGCGAGGCGCTGCGCATCCTCAAGGGGGAGCAGCCGGTGCGCGAGCGCATCGAGCGCACGCGCGAAGGGATATGGCTGCGCGAGATGGCGAGCACCGTTCTCCCCGAGAGCGTGCAGCAGCGCATCAAGACCCGGATGCGCAGCAGCGCGCGTCCCACCCCGCGGCAGGACGAGCTGCCGATCCACCCGCTGACGCCGGAGCTGATCCGCTTCCTCCGCGCCCGCACCCGCGTCCGCATCGACAAGGCCAGGCGTCTCCTGGGCTACCGGCCGGCGTTCGACTTCGCGGCCGGCATGGACCTCACCGAACAATGGGCGCGCTGGGCGAATTTGCTGTCATGAGCCGATGCCTGTCCATGCGCCCTTGCCCTCTCAGCGTCCTGCCCTCCGAAGCCTCACCCTCGGTCCCTCTCCACTTCGTGGAGAGGGAGGGCCCAGAGATCAACATCTTTCAGATTCGGCAAGATCGTCTCCGCTACGTTCCCCCTCTCCACGAAGTGGAGAGGGGGCCAGGGGGTGAGGCTTCGGAGGGCAGGCGGTTGCCAAAGGCAGAGACGCCGTGGAGCTGACCGACCTTTCGGCCACCACCGAGCAGCGCGTCCTCCGCTCGACCTTCGCCTCCTACGCGATCCAGCTCGCCCGGCTGGGCATCAACTTCGGGGTGAAGATCGCCCTCGGCCGGCTGATCCTGCCGGAGGGGCACGGCCTCTACGAGCTGGCGCTGCGCATCGTCACCGTGGCCTCGGCCGTGCGCGATCTCGGCCTGCCCTATCAACTGGTGCGCGACAAGCGCCGGCCCTACGGCACGGTGCTCGCCATCACGGTGGCCCTGGGGGTGCTGATCACCCTGGCGCTGGTCGCCCTGGCGCCGCTCTTCGGGCCGTTCAACGCCGACCTGCCGTTCGTGCTGCGGGTGTTCGCCGTCTGGGTGCTGCTGGACGGCCTGGCGGTGGTCCCCCGCGCCTTCTTCGAGCGCGAGCTGACCATCGGCAACCTGGTGGCGCCGGAAATCTGGCGCGGCGTGGTGATGGCCATCGTCTCGGTCGCTCTCGCCTGGTGGGGGTGGCGGCACTGGAGCCTGGTGATCGGCGACCTCGTGGGCGCCGCGCTCCTCGCCGGCTACTCCTGGGCGAAGGCGTGGGGGAAGATCCCGCTCAAGGTCGAATGGGAGCAGGCGTACGACCTCGTCCGCAAGAGCTTCTTCCTGTTCCTGATCTGGATCACCCTCCAACTCGTCACCTACATCGACATCTACATCGTCGACTGGTACCGGGGCACCCACACGGCCGGGCTCTACGTGCGCTCCTGGTGGATCGCCTTCGTGGTGGCCACGATCGTCTATCCGCGCGCGTTCTTTCCCACGCTGATGGCCTACATCGACGACCGGCCTCGCTTCGTGGAATTCTTCCGGCTCGGGGTCGTGCAGCTCCTCGGTTGCCAGGTGGTGGCGAGCTACTTCCTGTTCTTCAACGCCGAGCGGACGCTGGGCATCCTGCTGGGGCCGAACTGGATCGTCGCGGCGCCGATATTAAGGGTGTTGGCGTTCATCCCGTTCTTCGACCAGTTCACCATGCTGGGCGGCGAGATGCTCAAGGCCGGGCACCGGGACGGCAAATGGCTGTGGATCGAGATCCTCAACCTCGTCTCGCTGGTGGGCTTCGGCATCCTGCTCACCCTGCGCTACGGCGCGGCCGGGATGGGCGCCGCGAACTACCTGCTGGCCGGCAATCTCCTGATGGCCTGGGAGGTGGCGCGGCTGTTCGGCCCCCGCTTCCGCACCCTGGTGGGGGATTTCGCCCTGCTGTACCTGATCCCCCTGCCGTTCTTCGCCCTGGCGGCCTGGCTGGGCCCGCCGGGGAGCTGGACGCGCTTCCTCGCCTCCATCGCGGCCGCCGCCCTCGCCGCCGGAGCGCTCGCCGCCCGCTACTGGCGGCCGTTCCGGACCTTCTTCAAGGGCGATCCCGCCGCTATGACACAATAAGCGCCTTCCAGGAACCCCAATGTCCGACTCCTCTTCCCGCATCCTTCCGCTCGGCCTGGCCGTCCTGCTCCTCATCTTCAGCCTCTGGGCCGGCTGGTTCATCCATCGCTCGTCCTTCGACGTCCAGGAGACGCACTACTACTGCCTGTTCGACGACGCGATGATCTCGATGACCTATGCCCGCAACCTGGTCGAGGGGCACGGGCTCGAATGGGCCCGCTTCGGCGAGCCGGTCGAAGGGTTCACCCATCCGCTCTGGATGTTTCTGATGGTGCCGGTCAACCTGCTGCCGATCGCCCTCAAGGACCGCAGCCTGTTGATGCAGCTCCTCTCGTGGCTCGCCCTCGCCGGCGCCATCGCCGCCGTCCGTAGGCTGATGCTCGATCACTTCTCTCCGCCGGGGGAGAGCCACTGGCTGCCGGCCGCCGTGCTCACCGCCTTCTACTACCCGCTCGCCTACTGGTCGCTGATGGGGATGGAGACCGGCCTCCAGGCGCTGCTCGCCGTGGTGGCGGTGCAGCTCGCGCTCACCACCGCCCACGCGGACCGGGACCGCCATTTCTCCCTCTGGATCGTCTGCGCGGCGGCCTTCCTGCTGCGCATGGACATGCTGCTGCTGGTGGGGGTCGTGCAGCTCTACGTCCTGCTCCAGCGCGGCTTCCGGCAGATCCGGACGCGGAGCTGGCTCGCCGGCTTCGCGGTCTTTTTCGGCATGACCCTGGCCTACGGCATCTTCCGCCAGCTCTACTACCACGACCTGCTGCCGAACACGTACTACCTCAAGCTCTACGGCGTGCCGCTCGCCGTGCGCCTGCTGCGCGGCTCGGCCGTGCTGGCGGACTTCGTCCGCGATCACCTGCTGGTGCTGCTGGCCGCGGGCCTCGGCACGGTCGCCTTCCTGCGGCGGAACAAGCGGCTGATCCTGCCCGCCGCGGTCTTCGTCCTCTACTGCGCCTACAGCGTCTACGTGGGCGGCGACGCCTGGGACGGCGACCTGCCGATCCGGGCCAACCGCTTTATCTCCTTCGTGATGCCCCTCCTCTTCGTGCTGCTCAACGCCGTGCTCAACGAGGTGCTGGCGGCTTGGCGGCGGGGGAGGGAGATCGCGGACGGCGATCCGGCCGGGCGCGTCATCCTCGCCGCCGCCACGGTGGTCGCG
>QHVW01000085.1 GCA_003223675.1 Acidobacteriota bacterium | reverse complement strand
TCTCGGGATCGTCGAAGCGGTAGGGGAAGACCGCCTCGTTCCACTCGACCTGGCCGTCGACGGCCTTGGCGTAGGGGTCCAGCAGGAGCTTCGCCGGATTGCAGCGCTGCCCGGCGTCGGGGCTCCACGGGCCGTGGACGCGGTAGCCATAGCGCTGTCCCGGCGCGACGCCGGGCAGGTAGCCGTGCCAGCAGAAGGCGGTGACCTCGGGGAGGTCGATCCGCGTTTCCTGGCCGGCGGCGTCGAAGAGGCAGAGCTCGACGCGCTCGGCCACCTCGGAGAAGATGGAAAAGCCCGTCCCGGCGCCGTCATAGGTGCCGCCCAGGGGGAACGGAGCCCCGGGGTAGATTTTCATGGACCCTCCCTCGCACCCGGGATCAGGCGCGGCATTCGCCGTACGGCTCAGGATCGGCGCGGGGGGTGGATGCAAAGGGCGAGCCCGCCCGGGCATCAATGCCCGGGCACCCTGGCACGAATCCCGCTCCCCTATGAGCCGGCGCCGGCGGACGAAGCGGTCGGCGCCCTGAAAGTCCCTGCCGCCGTTGGACGGGGATCTCCAAGAAATAGCATCAGAAAGGAGCTTCGAAATGAAAAACCTCAAATTACTCGTCTTCGGCCTGGGACTGTCGTTCCTGGCCTTGAGCGCCGGCCGCGGCACGGCCGCCACGACCTGTGAGCAGCAGTGCCAGGCCAACTACGAGCAGTGCCAGATCACCTGCAGCCAGAACCCCTGCATCATCTCGTGCGACTCGCAGCACCAGTACTGCCTGGACAGTTGCAGCAGCAACGGCTGACCCCTCAACCCGCCGGCCGGGAAACCTCCCGGCCGGCCTTTTCCCGATCTACAACCAACCCATCCGCTGCCGCAGGGAGGTCACGTGGGCGACGTGGTGATCCCCATGCCAGGCGTACAGGCCGAGGACCTGGTCGAGGGTCATCGGCCCCAGGTCCGGGTGCCGGAGGGTCTTCCGGAAGTCGGCCTCCGGCAGGGCGCGCAGCAGGGCGACCCAGCGGCGGTGCAGGTTTTCCAGCAGAGCGAGCGAGACCTCGACCGGCACCGAGCGCGAGTCGGGGAGCTCGGCCCAGCGCCCCTCGTCGTAGGTCTTGATCGTGGGCTCGTCCTCGGTCAGCGCCAGCTTGCAGCGGGTGTAGGCGTTGAGATGGCTGTCCGGGACGTGATGGACGAGCTGGCGCACGGTCCAGCCGCCCGGCCGGTAGGGCGTGTCGAGCTGCTCGGGGTTGAGGCCGGCGACCGCCTCGCGCAGCCGGTCCGGCGTCCGTTCGATGCGGGAGATCAGCTCCCGCCGCTGCTCGGGATCGAGATCCCGCGGGGTCTCGGCCTTGCCGATGGGATAGCGCAGGTCGGTCGTCATGCCTCTCTCCTTTCTTCAGGGGTGCAACCGCACCATCCCCATGATCCCGGCCCGGATCATCGCCACCGAGATGGCGGCGAGGAAGAGGCTCGCCACCTTGGCGATCGCCCGCGAGCCGGCCGAGCCGGCGAAACGGCCGATGTAGGGGCTCGCGATCAAAGTCAGGAACACGAGACCCATGTTGACGATCAAAGAGACCAGGGTGGGGATGTAGCCGTAGGCCTCGCGCGAGACCAGGATCGAGGTGATCGCCGCGGGGCCCACGATCAGGGGGATGCCCAGCGGCACGATGCCGACCGAGGCCAGGTCCTCCTCCCCGCCCTCCGTCGGGTCGCGCCGGCGGTAGTCGCCGAAGATCAGGTTGGAGATGCTGAGCACGAGGAGGATCAACCCGCCCCCGACGCGCAGGTCGTTTACCGTGATGCCGAGCAGCGAAAAGATGAGCTGGCCGGCGAACAGGATGATCACGGAGAGCCCGATCGCGGTGAGCATCGCCTGGAGGGTCAGCCGGCGGCGCTCGGACGCGGAGAGGCTCTCGGTGACGCTGAGGTAGATGGGGATGATCCCCATCGGGTTGATGGCCACGAAGAGCGGCAGGAAGCTTTCGACGTAGGGGGCGATATAGGAGCTCATGGACAGGGATCCGCGAAGATCCCAGGGAGCATATCGCGATGAGAATCCAGGGCCGCTATTTCGTTCTCGCCATCTTTTCCATCTTGTCCGCCGTTTGGGCCGCCGGGTGCGCGTCGATGCCCCGGCCAGGTACCGGGGACATCGCCTTCCGGCTGTACTGGCAGGGGGAGGAGGATCTGGACCTGCACGTCCAGGAGCCCTCGGGCACGGCCATCTTCTTCCAGCACCGCAAGGCCGAATCGGGCGGCGAGCTCGACGTCGACTGCAACTCCGCCCCCGACCGCATCTGCCGGGCGCCGGTCGAGAACGTCTTCTGGCCGGTGGGCAAGGCCGACGACGGCGACTACACCTACTGGGTCGAGGTCTTCGAGCACCCCAACGCCCAGCCGCAGATCCCCTTCACCCTCCAGGTCCTGCGGGGCCAGAAGGTCGTCCACACCGAGACGGGCGTCCTCAGCCTGATGGTACGCTCGTCGCCGAAGTATCACTACAATTTCCAGCGGAGCCGTTGCTGACGAGGAGGGCGGAGAGACGATGAGCGAGCCGGCGTACGTCGCGCGTTACCGGGCCAACCTCCAGGACGAGACCGACAGCGCCTTCCTCTATCGATCGTTCGCGGCGGCCGAGAAGCAGCCGCAGATCGCGGAGGTGTTCCGGCGGCTGGCGGAGACCGAGGAGAGGCACGGCCGCTTCTGGGCGGACCAGCTCCGCCAGGCCGGCGCCGCCGTGCCCGACGTCCGTCCGGGGTGGCGCAGCCGCGTCCTCGCCCGGCTCGCGAAGACGTTCGGCGTCGAGCTGATCCTCCCCACCGTGGCCGGCATGGAGACGGGAGGCAGCGCCAGCTACCGGCGCCAGCCCGAGACGAGCGCCACCCCGATGCCGGCCGAGGAGCAGTCGCACGACCGGGTGCTGCGCTCGATTCTCAGGACCGCGCCCGGCGGCGTCGAGGGGTCGTGGATCGCCCGCTTCGAGGGGCGGCACCGGGCGATCGGCGGCAACGCCCTGCGCGCCGCCGTGCTCGGCGCCAACGACGGCCTGCTGTCGAACATGAGCCTGGTGATGGGAGTCGCGGGGGCGGACCTGGCCGGGCGGTCGATCCTGATCACCGGCTTCGCCGGCCTGCTCGCGGGCTCGATCTCCATGGCGCTCGGCGAGTGGATCTCGGTGCAGAGCTCCCGCGAGCTGTACCAGCGGCAGATCGCCATCGAATCGGGGGAGCTCAAGGCGCATCCGCAAGAGGAGATGGAGGAGCTGGCGCTGATCTACCAGGCCAAGGGAGTGGCGCCGGATCAGGCGAAGGCGCTCTCCGAGCGGCTGATCCAGGACCCCACGCAGGCGCTCGATACGCTGGCCCGCGAGGAGCTGGGGATCGATCCGGAGGCGCTCGGGGGCTCGGCGTGGGAGGCGGCGATCTCCTCATTCTTCTTCTTCGCCGTGGGCGCGATCATCCCCGTCCTCCCCTTCTTCTTCCTCTCCGGCAAGGCCGGCGTCGCCGCCAGCCTCGCAGCCTCTGCGCTCGGCCTCTTCGGCATCGGCGCGGCCATCACCCTGATGACCGGCCGCAGCGTGCTGGTCTCCGGCGGCCGCCAGATCCTCTTCGGCCTGATCGCCGCCGCGGTCACCTTCGGCGTCGGCAAGCTGATGGGGGTCGGGCTGGGCGGGTGAGGATGTAGGGGCGGCCCTGCGCGGCCGACCTGGGTGGAGGCAGGGCGGCCACATAGGGCCGCCCCTACGAAATCCGGTTTTCTCTAGGAGCCTGACGTACCGGTCACCTGGAGCTGGTTCACGACGTCCTTCACCCCATCGGTCTCGCGGGCGACTTTCTCGGCCTCGGCCTTCTGCTCGGGCAGGGCGACCTTGCCGCTCAGGGTGACGTGGCCGTCAGTCGTATCCACGTTGACATAGAGCGCGTTGATCGCCGGATCCTGCGCCAGCCGGCTCTTCACCTTGGCGGTGATGCCGGCGTTGCTCAGGGCCTCCTTGGCCGCAGGGACGACCTTGGTCTCGATCTGATTCCCGACCTTGTCCGCGCCGCGCTGGATGGCGGCGCCGGCCTGGTTGGCCCCGTCCTTGATCTGGTCCCCGGTTTTCTTCAGGCTCTGGTCGGCCTTGTCGACGTTCTGATGGACCTGCTGGTTGTCCACGGTGACGTGCGTGTTGCCCTGGGCATCCCGCTCGGCGTGGACCGGGCTCGTATCGCGATTGCAGCCGGCCAGCGGGACCATCAGGGCTCCCACACAGAAGGCCGCCATGATCGGAAGGGCTCGCGTCTTCATGATTCGCCTCCTTTCGGGCAAAAAAAGGGGGGAGGCGGGCTGGTCTGTAGACTCAGGACGCCTCCCCTTCAGGGAGGGGCCGCGAAAGGCTGTTTCGCGCCGGTGCTGCGTTCTCGACTCCCGGGAAACGTTCCCGGTGCTGCCGGCTCACCGTGCCACCGGCCTGCGGTAGAGGGAAACTGCAGGTTTTGTGCCAGAGGCCCGCCGCGTTGGCGCCCCCGGTCGGTTGACCCTCATCGCCCCGGCCCTCTTCTCCCAGCCTCCCCCCCAACCGCCGGGAGAAGAGGGAGAAGTCAGCTTGTCTCTTAAGCCCCCTCTCTCCCGGAGGTTGGGGGGGAGGCCGGGAGAGAGAGGGTTGGGGGAGTGAGGGTCAGCCCCGAAGGGGCGACTCTCTCCGGGTCCAGTATGAAATCCGTGATCTTTTTACAAAATCGGCAACGCCGGCCGGGCCGCGACCCCGGCCACCCGTTCGGCGCCGCTATAGACGTTGAAGCGGTCGCCGCGCAGGAAGCCGATGAGGGTGAGACCGAAGCGGTCCGCCAGCTCCACAGCCAGGCTGCTCGGCGCCGAGACCGCGCAGATGACGGGCACCCCCGCCACCAGGCACTTCTGGAGGATCTCGTAGCTCGACCGGCCGCTCACCAGGACCAGATGGTCATGGAGCGGGAGGAGCCCTTCGCCGAAGGCCCAGCCGATCAGCTTGTCGAGAGCGTTGTGCCGTCCCACGTCCTCGCGGACGGCGAAGAGGTTTCCTTCAGGATCGAACAGGGCCGCCGCGTTCCGTCACGCGCAGCTCCAGGGCTTCGAGCCCCGCCTTGCCGCAGACCCCGCAGGCGCTGGTGGCGAAGAAGTGGCGCTCCAGCACCGCGAGCTCAGGAGCCGGGACGTCCTCCCCGAGCTCGACCTCGACGATGTTGGCGCAGGCTTCCCCCGGCTCGGCGCAGGGCGCGACCCGCAGCACCTCCTCGGGCCGGTGGATCACCCCTTCGGCGAAGAGGAAGCCGATCGCCAGCTCCAGATCCGCGCCGGGGGTGCGCATGGTGACCGCCACCGTCCGGCGCCGGTCCCCCTGGATCAGCCGGATCTCCAGAGGCTCCTCGGTCGCCAGCTCGTCCGGCCGCTCGTCGACCTCGCCCAATTCCACCCGGTAGATCCGGGCACCCGTCGTGCTGGGCTTCGCGATGCGGAGTCGCATGGGGGTAGCTTCTCACAAAAACCCCTCATCACCCCTACCCTCTTCTCCCATCCCTCCACCCGCCCTGCCGGGGAGAAGAGGGAGAAAGTCAGCTCAGCTCAGTGTAGGAGGGGTTTGGAGCCCCCCTCTCCCCGGCAAGGGTGGGAGGAGGGCTGGGAGAGAGGGGTTGGGGAGTGAGGGCCTGCCACACCCGCGGCCACAGCCCGAACCCCACGAGCGACGCCGCCAGATAGAGCAGATAGGCCAGCGCGGGCGAATTCTGGATTTCTGGCGAGAGCCTCCCCGGCAGCCAGTAGAGCAGGAATCCGGTGAGCGCCATGGCCGCGGCGCCGCCCAGGACCATCCCGATCTTCCCCCCCACCGTGCTCGGCGGCGTAAAGCCCGGATTCGCGGCCACGCATCCTGCCAGCAGGCCGCAGGCGCCCGGCTCCGCGCCGACGGCGAAGGCCAGGACGAGCGTCAGCGCTCCGATCAGGACGTTCCAGGTCGGCCGCCAGACGCGCAGGCCGGACCAGCCCCCCGCGGCCCAGGCGAAGATCGCTCCCAGGACGAAACCGCCTCCCACGTCCTCCGGCAGGTGCACCCCTAGATAGAGCCGCGACAGCCCCACCAGCAGCACGATCAGCCCGGCGGCGAGCCAGCGCCAGCGCCGCGGGTGGCGGAACGCGAAGGCGAGGTAGAACGTGGCCGCGTTCTGGGAGTGCCCGCTCGGGAAGCCGTTCCCCGTGGCCGTCCGCTCGGCCGCGGGCGTGCTCACCAATTGGTCGATCTGGAACGGCCGCTCGGTGTTGAACAGCTCCTTGAGGATGCGGTTGGTGAGGAGCGACGCCGCCATCGCGATCGCCAGCCGCCGGCCGAAGACGGGATCGACCAGCCAGTAGTAGAGGAGGAGCAGCGGCCAGAGCACCGCGCTGGTGCCGAAACCGGTAAAGAAGAGGAATAATGGGTGAAGGTGCGGGCCGAAGAGGTGCTGGAGGAAATGAATCGTACCCATAACGGCTCACTCGCGGCATGCATCTTGCGTTCCCGCGGTTATTCGGAGACGAAGGATGGAGGACGCACCATGGCGCGAGCGATCTGGAAAGGGAGCATCAGCTTCGGCCTCGTGAACATCCCGGTGGGCCTCTACGCGGCCGAGACGCGGGATGACATCAGCTTCAAGCTGCTCGACAAGAAAACGAAGTCGCCCATCCACTACAAGCGGGTCAGCGAGGAGAGCGGCAAGGAGGTGCCGTGGGAGGAGACCGTCCGCGGCTACGAGCTCGAATCGGGCAAGTACGTCGTGATGTCCGATGAGGACCTCAAGCGCGCCGCCCCCGAGGCCACGCAGACGATCGACATCATCGATTTCGTGGATCTCGACGACATCAGCCCCCTCTACTTCGACAAGCCCTACTATCTCGCACCCGACAAGAAGGGGACCAAAGCCTACGCGCTGCTGCGCGAGGTCCTGCGCCGTACGAAGAAGGTGGGGATCGCCAAGGTGGTGATCCGTACCCGCCAGTACCTGGCCGCCGTGGTGGCCCGCGGCGACGTGCTGACGCTGGAGCTGATGCGCTACGCCCACGAGCTCCGCGATCCGTCGGAGGTCGACGTCCCCCACGGCAAGCAGGGGGTGAGCGACCGCGAGGTCGACATGGCCGAGCGCCTGGTCGAGGGGATGGTCGCCGCCTGGGACCCCGAGAAGTACAAGGACACCTACCGCCAGGAGCTGATGAAGACGATCGAGAAGCGGGCCGAGGCCGGCCAATTCGAATCCTCGCCCGAGCCGGCGGCCAAGCCCCGCGAGGCCCGCAGCAACGTGGTGGACCTCATGGCGCTGCTCAAGCAGAGCGTCGAGCAGGGGGGCCGGAAGCCCGCGCACAAGGCCGCTCCCGCGAAGAAGACCCCTGCGAAGAAGACCGCGGCCCGAAAAACGGCCGCCAAGAAGAGCGGCGCGAAGAAGACGGCTCACAAGAGCACGGCCGCGAAGAGGCGGAAGAGCGCCTGAGATATGGGCCTCCAGGAATACAAAAAAAAGCGGAGCTTCCGCGCCACGCCCGAGCCCGAGGGCAAGGTCAAGAAGAGCGCGGGGAATTCCTTCGTGATCCAGAAGCACGCGGCGACCCGCCTGCACTACGACTTCCGGCTGGAGATGGAAGGGGTGCTGCGGAGCTGGGCCGTGCCCAAGGGGCCGAGCCTCGATCCGGGCGAGAAGCGGCTGGCGGTCCACGTCGAGGACCATCCGGTCGAATACGGCGACTTCGAGGGGATCATCCCCAAGGGGCAGTACGGCGGCGGTACCGTGCTCCTCTGGGACCACGGCACCTGGACCTACGCGGGAGAAGGCGACCCCGTCGCGGCCTATAAGAAGGGAAACCTCAAGATCCGGCTCGACGGCGAGAAGCTTCATGGCCGCTGGGCTCTGGTGCGCATGGGCAAACGCAACCAGGAGGACGGCCACGAGAACTGGCTCCTGATCAAGGAGAAGGATGAGACCGCCGTGCCCGGCAGCGGCGACGCCCTCGTCGAGCAGTATCCGGACAGCGTGGCCTCCGGTCTCAGCCTGGAGGAGATCGCCGCCGATCCCGAGCGCGTCTGGCAGTCGAATCGCGCCGAGAAGACCGCCAGCTTCAAGGACAAGATCGCCGCCAAAGTCGCAAAAGCCGCCGCCTCCAAGGGAATCAAAAAGACCGCGAAGACGGAGCCCTCCTCCGCGGCCGCCTCGATCTCCGGCGCCCGCAAGGCATCGATGCCTTCGTCGATCGAGCCCCAGCTCGCCACCCTAGTCGAGGAGGTCCCGCAAGGCGACGAGTGGATCCACGAGATCAAATACGACGGCTACCGCGCCCTCTGCGAGATCCGCGACGGCGAGGCCCGTCTGATCACCCGCCACGGCAAGGACTGGACCGATCGCTTCGCCCCGGTGGCCCGCGAGGCCGAGAAGCTCCCGGTGATCCAGGCGATCCTCGACGGCGAGGTGGTGGTCCTGGAGCCGGACGGCACCACCAGCTTCCAGTCCCTCCAGAACGCCCTCGCCGAGAACCGGCAAGACGACCTCGTCTACTTCGCCTTCGACCTCCTCTACCTCGACGGCTACGACCTCCGCCAGGCGCCGCTCCTCGCCCGCAAGGAGGCGCTGGACAAGCTGCTCGCCGGCCACGCGGGGGCGATCCGCATGGGGGACCACGTCGAGACGGACGGCGAGGGGTTCTACCGGCAGGCCTGCAATTTTGCTCTGGAAGGGATCGTCTGCAAGCACGCCGACCTCCCCTACCACTCCGGCCGCAGCAAGGACTGGCTCAAGGTGAAGTGCCTGAAGAGGCAGGAATTCGTGATCGTGGGCTTCACCGATCCCGAAAAGTCGCGCGTCGGCTTCGGAGCCCTCCTCCTCGCCGTGAACAACGAGAAAGGGGAGCTCGTCTTCGCCGGCAAGGTCGGCACCGGCTTCAACGACCGCACCCTGCGCGAGCTCCGCGCCCGCATGAACAAGCTGGAGACGGCCAAACCGGCCTTCAAGAATCCGCCGCGCGGAGCCGAGGCGCGCCGCAGCCACTGGTTGAAGCCGCAGCTCGTGGGCGAGGTGGCGTTCACCGAGTGGACGCGGGAGGGCATCCTGCGCCATCCTACGTTCCAGGGGCTGCGCGAGGACAAGAGCCCGCGCGAGATCGTGCGCGAGGAGCCCCAGTCCCCGCCGCCGGAAGCCAAGGGAAAAAAGGCGGAAGCGAAGCGCGCGGCCGCGAAAACCGCCAAGGCCCCCGCGAAGAAGGCGCCGGCGAAGAAAGCGAAAAAGGTTGTGAAAGGACCCAAGCCTCCCCTCCACCCCGCGCCCGAGGAGGCCGCCGTGCCGCCGCGGGGGCGGAGCAAGAAGAAGGAGGTCGAGATCGCCGGGGTCCGCTTCAGCAATCCCGAGCGGGTCCTCTATCCCGAGCAGGGGGTGACCAAGGAGGAGCTGGGGATCTACTACGCGCGGATCGCCGACTGGATCCTCCCCCATCTCAAGGACCGTCCGCTCACCCTGGTGCGCTGTCCCGAGGGGCGGGCCAAGCAGTGCTTCTACCAGAAGCACATCGGCGAGCACGTCCCGCCCGCGGTCCACCGGATCGACGTCGGCGAGACGCAGCCCTACGGCGTCGTCCGCACCGGGACAAGATCGAGCAGCCGGACTACATCGTCTTCGATTTCGATCCCGACGAGGGGCTCGACTGGGACCGGGTGGTCGAGGGGGCGCTCGCCATGCGGTCCTTCCTGGAGGATCTCGGGCTCCGGACTTTTCTCAAGACCACCGGCGGCAAGGGTCTTCACGTGGTCCTCCCCATCGTCCGCAAGGACGATTGGGACGAGGTGAAGGCCTTCACCAAGGCGGTCTCCGAGAAGCTGGTGGCGGCCGAGCCGCAGAAATATACCTCGAAGCTCCCCAAGGCGAGCCGCAAGGGGAAGATCTTCATCGACTACCTGCGCAACGGCCGCGGAGCCACCTCCATCTGCGCCTACTCCACCCGCGCCCGCGCCAACGCCCCGGTCTCCGTCCCTCTCTTCTGGGAGGAGCTCGAAACGGACGTACGCGGCAACACCTACACCTTGCGGACTCTGTCGGAAAGGCTGGAGAAGCTACCCGCTGACCCCTGGGCGGACTTCTTCAAGGTGAGGCAGTCGATCACGGCGGCGATGAAGAAGGCGGTGGGGATGAAGTAGGGGGCGGAGAGGGGGGCTCTCCGCTGTCCAATTCCTTTGCGAGATCGATTTGCGTTACCACGTCGGCGGGAATCGGTTCCATATGTTGGTCGCGGTGCACCAGGCAGGCGCCCCGTACCTGAGCCGCTGCTGCAATTAGGGCGTCGACGATGGGGAGCCTCTTTTCCAGAGCGCAACCAATGGCGAACGCGGTGAAAGCCACCCCTTCATCGACGGGGACGACCTCGTCCAGCAACTCCAGGTAGTCCTCAACCGTGCCGCGGGCCTCATCGACTGTGGCCCCGAGCTCACGCAGTCGCCGCACAAACTCAGTGAGAGAAACGCTGGCGGCGAGGATCTCGGAGTCATCATCCTCGAATAGCGCTTGAACTCGTGCCCAGCCCGGCTCCTGACGGTTGTGGGCGATCAAGGCTGAGGTGTCCAGCAAGTATCGCGACGCCATTACCCTTCGGCTGTACGCTCTGCCACGAGCTCGGCGACCGCGTCACGATTTGGTGAGAATTTGCGGCCGGCACCCAACAGGCGGCGGGCGCGTTCTCCGCGATCGGGAATCACCCGGACCAGAATCTCATCGCGCCCTTCGACGGGTTGCCAATCGAGCTTCCACCCGGGCCTGATCCCGAGTTTCCTGCCAACCTCAGCCGGGATGGTGACCATATTCTTCTGGGTGACGGTCGTAATCATGGGAAGATCTTCATCCATGGAAGGCCTTGAGTCAAGTTAGCGGGGAGGAATGCCAGGGCTGGTTAGCTGCACGGGCTTCCCTGATGGCGGAGACGATTTCCTCAGCAGTGAGCCCCAAGTCAACGCCCTGAACGTCCAGGGGAGAGGCCTGAGAACGAACGGGGGCAATCTCGAGCTCGCTCCCGTTTCGCCGCTTGATCCGGACTGCGCCCTTTTGTTGCCCCTTCATTCTTCTGTCGCCCTTTACGGGGAGGCTCGGACACTCACCGTGGACATCGATGCCTCCCGTGGCCATTGTAGCCGCGCTTCAGCGGTCAGGACAAGGCAGGGCCGCCTCCAGCAGGACTTCAGCGTCACTCGCGGCACACCGCGACTCCAGGATGAGACGAAACGTCAGCCCGGAGAGGAGCACCGGCGGCCCCCCCTTCGCAGAGGTTGCCGCCGGTGGTGCGGCTCACCGCTCTTCTCAATCTGGCTCTGGGAGCTTTGCGGGAGACTGGGGATACCGCGCTCGCTGCACGCTCTTCTCTTCCGGCTGGCCGTACAGGTCGGGATGGATGAACGAGCCGCGCTCCGCTTCCGGCTTCTCGTGCTCCGGCTGTATGAGGTTGGCGTTCGCCCAGGGGTCCTGCCGGATACCCGTCACCAGCCAGGAGACCTTGAAACCCGGGCTGCCGCCGCCGATGCGGAAGCGGTTGCCCTCGATCTCCTCCGCCACGAACACCGGCGCGTACCCGCCGAGACAGGTGAGCTGATAGCGGAAGTCGCGGTTGAGAACGCTGAACCAGGCAGGGAGCTCCACCACCGCCTCGCCCTGGCCGTCGAGCACGGCGATCCCGTCATAAACGTTTTTCCGGTCGGGAGACTCGACGAACGAATGGTGCAGGTACTTGTTCGCCGGGTCG
>QHVW01000084.1 GCA_003223675.1 Acidobacteriota bacterium | reverse complement strand
ATCCCGGCCGCCGGGAGCTGCTGGGCGGCTTGCAGGAGCAGCCCCCCCAGGCTGGTGAGCAGACGGCTGGCGACGAGCGCCGCTCCCTCGGCGCCGGACTGCTCCTGATAGAGCAGGGCGAGGTCCTTCGCCATGTTGCGGGTGTGGATCATCGCCAGGGCGTGGCCGCGGCCGCCCCGCGCCAGCAGCCGGCGATAGGCCTCGTGGTGGAGCACCGCGATCGGCACCAGCACCTCGATGTCGGTCTGCCCGACCTGGTGAATGATCTCCTGCTCCGCCTTGAGGAGGGTCTTGTGGGTCCGCGCGTCGGTGTCCACGGCGACCGTGGTCTCGAGCTCGATCAGCTCGTCCGGCGCGCGGTCCGACTGCCCCGTGGACCAGTCGGTCAGGATCTTGCGGTAGAGCTCCTGGATCCGCTCCGGCTTAATCTCCTCTCCGGCCCGCAGCCCCAGCGAGGGACCCTGGGCCCAGGCGGCCTGGCTGGCCCACAGCCACGCCGCCGCGGCGAGCCACACTAGAGGCCCGCCAAGGTGCTTCCTCTCCATTCGCGCACGCATGAGACCTCCAACATGGAAATGCCTCCGTTCTCCTCTCCGGGAGGTCCAATCCAACAAGAAATTAGAAAAGATTCATAAGACTCCGGCAACCAAATGTGAAAGGCCATTATAGGTGCTCTCAGGCCAAATTTCGTGACACCCGCTGACTTTTCGGTGTGACAGACGAAAAGGGCGGGATCTCTCCCGCCCTTTGGAACGACCGCGATGCGGCTGATCCCTCACCCGTGCGGGTGGCGAGGCTTCCGCGGCGGCTTGGTGCCGTCGATGATCCACTTGGGGACGTTGAGCGACTGCAGCAGGGTACGCCGGGCTTCCGGGGTGAAGACGAAGCCGGTGGCCTGGGGGATCCCCTTGCCGGTGAGCGGCGCGGCGAGCGCGGCGGTCTGGTTCGGCAGCGGGCCGAAGATGAACGGATAGAGGTCGACCTCCGGGATGGAGCCGCCGAACTGCGTGTTGATGGAGTCGATGAACTGGTTGGCGATGTAGGCGTAGCCGAACGCGGTCGGGTGGACACCGTCATAGCCGAAGATGCCGCCGGTCAGGAAGGCGCTGCCGAAGTCGATGCCGCCGATGGCGATGCCGTTGGTGGCGAGGTTGCTCAGGGTGGCGTTGGCGTCGACGAACGCCAAGCCCTTGGCGGTGGCCACGGTGCGGATGGTGTTGTTGTAGGCGGCGACGTGCGCCTTGATGGTGGCGGCCTCGGCGGCGGAGAGCACCGAGGTGTCGGAGAGCGGCAGCCCGGTGCCGCCGGCGGCGACCGGAATGCCCCGTCCCTGGGCGAGCTCGGCCGAGGCGGTGAGCAGCACGAAGTCACCGGCCTGGAGCGGACCGTCCGGGCCGATCAGCGGAACCGGCTGGCCGTTGATGAGGACGATCTGGTTGTTCCTCGGGTTGACCAGGAAGCGCGGAATGGTGGTGACGAACGGGATGCTGGTCACGTCCGGGATGTTGGCGACCACCATCTTGGCGCCGGTCGCGGTGATGGCGTTGACCACCGTGTTGTAGTCGGCGGTGAACTGGTCCGGGGGGGTGAGCGTCACCCCCTCGATGGCGATGCCGGAGGTGGCCGCGCCCAGGGCGTCGTTGTTGCCGATCCAGAGGCTGACGAAGGTCGGGTGGAGCGCGAGCCCCTCCTGGAGCTGGGTCCCCCCCAGCTTCCGCAGGATCAGGTCGGTGATGTCGTTGGCGCTCGTCGACTGCGTCTTGGTGAGCAGGTCGTGGAGCGTGGCGCCCGGCACGGCGATGTTGTTGTAGGGCCGCGGCAGGTTGAGGTTGAGCGGCTGGCCCAGCCCCGGCGTGGCGGTGATCACCGTGGGGAAGAGACCGGTCAGCCTCAGGATCCCCGGGATGCCGGGCGGGCTGACCAGCGGCTGCTCGAAGCCGGTGGTCTTGCCGGTGGCCTCGCGATAGATCAGGGCGGGATAGCTGTTGACCTGGTAGGTCCGCACCAGGGAGCCGCTGGAGAAGCCGGCGGTCAGGCTGTCGCCCATGGCAACGTAGGTGCTGAAGTTGGCGCCGCCGGTGTTCGGCTGGCCGAAGGCGGCCCCGGCCACGAGAAGGGCGAGCGCCAGGGCGCACGCAAAGGTCTTGAGACGATGCATCTCCGTGTCTCCTTAACCGTTAGAAGTTGAGCGTCAGCCCCAGCAGCACGGCTCGGGTCTGGTAGGTGCCGAAGAACGGTCCCTCGGCGGGACGGAACTTGTTCACAGTGCGCTTCTTGAAGTCGAGATACATGAGGCCGACGTCATACCGGAAGCCCTGGGTATGGCCGTAGCCGACGCAATAGCCGGTGCGGTCCGCGTCGGGGAGGAGCGGCGAGACGCCCTCCTCGGGCTGCGGAGTCTTGTCGAAGACGATGCCGAAGCGCCACTGCGAGGCCGGGCTGGTCGTCCAGCGCAGGCCGGCGCGGTAGCTGTAGACGTCCTTCCAGTCCTGCGGCAGGCTGGTGTCGGGCAGCGAATTGCCGGGGCCGCCGGTGAAGTCGATCGGCACGCTCTTGAAGGCGCTCCACCCCGTCCAGTTGACGTCCGTCTCCAGCAGCAGGTTGCGGGTGAGGGCGAAGGCCAGGCCGAGGCTCGCCTCGGCGGGGTAGTCGATCTTGGTCTTGACCGGCAGCTTCTTGCCGAAGGGGATCTGGGTCCCGACGATGGCGTCGAACACCGGGTTGCCGCTGGAGATCTGCGTCACCTCGGCGTCGCCTTCGTAGTCCACCTTGATCTCGCTGCGGTAGGAGAGGCCCCAGGAGAAGCTCTCGTTCCAGCGGTGCAGGATGCCGATGTTGAAGCCGTAGCTGTCCTTGGTGTAATCCGACTTCAGGTTCAGCCGGCCGACGTCGGTGGCCATCAGGGTGAACGGGTTGATCGCCGGGATGTGCCGGTTGAGCTCCACCTTGGAGACGCGGACGATGCCGCCGATGCCCAGGCCGAAGGTCGGCGTGATCTGCCAGCCCAGGGTCGGGTTGATATCGAAGGCCTGCAGCGAGGCCTTGGTGGAGAGGAAGCGGCCGGCGAACTGGTCGGGGTTCTTCCACGACGTGGTGAGACCGAAGGGGGTCTCGATGCCGAGGCCGAACTTCCAGGTGTTGGTGATCGGCTGCACCCAGTACGCGTGCGGCGGGAACTCGGAGAGGGTCTCCTGCTCCGCCTTGTAGCCCGCTCCCGGGAAGGGGTTCGCGCCCTCGAAGTCCGCCTTGGTGCTGCGGATCCAGGTGGCGCCCACCGAGAAATCCCGCTTGTCCACGAACGCCAGGCCGCCGGCGTTATAGAACAGCGCCGACGGGTCGTCGGCCTGGGCGGTGAAGGCCCCTGCCATACCCAGGGCCTTGGAGCCCTGCTCGAAGATGCTGAAGCCGGCCGCGTGGAGCGGTGCCGCGGCCAGAGTGACGAGGGCGACGACGCTCAGGGCCCTCCCCATCCAAACTCCTCGCCTATACATGGAATCTCCTCCTGTCTTGCGATGCGATGAAAGACGCCTACTCTCAGAGATCTCCGATCGAGCGCCCGAGCACAGGAAATCCGGGTCTCAATTGGGTGTTTTTCGGCTCGCCTAAACGTTAATCGCAACGCCCTGGGGTGTCAACGACCCCGTGGGGTAGGGAGAAGCGGGGACAAGCTGCTACAGTAGGTTGCCCTTGGAGGTGAGGAACATGTTCGAAAACCCGGTCCATCAGGAGACCTTCCAGAAGCTGAAGGAATATCTCGGAGAGCTGTTCGAGGAGCCCTACCACGACCCGGAGAACGACCACTTTTACGTGCGCTACGGCTCGACCGTGCTGGAGATCTCCGTCGAGCCCTACGGCGCCGAGGAGACCATGGTCGTCATCATGTCCTACTGCGTGCAGGACGTGGAGCTCGACGAGGAGCTGCTGGCCGGGCTGCTGGAGCTCAACCACCAGATGGCCTGCGGCCACTTCTCGGTGGTGGGCAACGACATCTTCTTCGCCCACTCGCTGTTCGGCCGCAACCTCGATCCGCGCGACCTGCTGCGGGCGATCACCGCCGTGGCCACGGTGGCGGACGACTACGACGACCGGATCGTGGCCCGGTACGGCGGGCAGACGGCCCTCGAGCGCATCCAGGACACCGGCGGCCGGCGCCGGCGTCAGGAGGTGGGGAGCGACTGAGAGGCGGACCCGATGCCTGCCGCGCCGCTCACCACTGGTTGCTCTTGACCGCGGCCTCGGCCTCGCGGTCGAGCTCGCGCGTCTTCTCGGCCTCCCGCTTGTCGTAGAGCTTCTTGCCCTGGACCAGGGCGATCTCCACCTTGACCCAATTCCCCTTGAGGTACAGGGAGAGGGGCACCACGGTCAGCCCCTTGAGCTGGGTGCGGCCGAAGAGCCGCTCGATCTCCCGCTTCTTGAGCAGCAGCCGGCGCACCCGCTCCGGATCCTTGTTCTCGCGGTTGCCGTGGCTGTACGGGCTGATGTGGGCGCCGACGAGGTACGCCTGCCCGTCCCTGAATTCGACGTAGCTGTCCTTGAGCTGCACCCGCCCCTCGCGCACGGATTTCACCTCGGTGCCGGCCAACTGGATGCCCGCCTCGAAGGTCTCCAGCACCTGATAGTCGTGCCGCGCCCGCTTGTTGCTCGCCAGGGGGCGCACCGCGTCTTTGGCCTTGGTCGCCATGCGGGGGAGCATACCCCAACGCTCCTGGCCCGCCCGGCCCGCCCGGCCCGACCGATCCGTCGGATCCGACCGATGACGCCCGCCAAGCCGGTGTCCGCAAAACCGCACACGTACGCTTCAGCGAACACGGAAAGAGAGGACTTTCAGCTCGCTCTCCACGACGGGGACGCTGGCACCAGCCCTGCAAAGAGAGTGCTGCGGACATGAAGAGACCGGCGCGCGGCACCTCATACCCCCTGTTCACCCCGAAGACCATCGCCCGTCCCGTCGCCATCTCCGGGGTGGGAATCCATACCGGCCGGCCCGTCCGCGTGCGGCTCAACCCCGCTCCCGAAGGGACGGGGATCCTGTTCCGGCGCACCGACAGCGGCGTCGAGATCCCGGCCCTGGCGAGCGAGGTCAGCTCGGTCGAGCTGGCCACCACGCTCGGCCGCGATGACGTGACGATCTCGACCGTCGAGCACCTGCTGGCGGCGGTGCACACGCGCGACCTCGATAACCTCTTCA
>QHVW01000083.1 GCA_003223675.1 Acidobacteriota bacterium | reverse complement strand
GAAAAAGGAGATCAAGAAGTGGCCCGCCTCGCAGGCCGTCTTCCTCACCCACCTGGGCGAGCCCCACGAGGCGCCCAGGGCCGGCGAGGTGTTCCGGCAGACCGACCTCGCCGCCACCCTGCGCAAGCTCGTCGAGGCCGAGAAGAAGGCCCTCGCCGCGGGCAAGAGCCGCAAGGAGGCCATCTACGCCGCCTACGACCGCTTCTACAAGGGGGACATCGCCGAGGAGATCGTGCGCGGCACCCGCGAGCAGGGGGGCCTCTTCACCCGCGAGGACCTGGCCAACTGGAAAGTGAAGATCGAGGAGCCGGTCCACGCCAGCTACAAGGGGATCGACGTCTACAAGCTCACCGCCTGGACGCAAGGCCCCGCCATGCTCCAGGCCCTCAACCTCCTCGAGCCCATGGACCTGCGCGGCATGGGCCTCAACAGCACGCGCTACATCCACACCCTCTATCAGGTGATGAACCTGGCCTTCGCCGACCGCGACTTCTACTACGGCGACCCCTACTTCCCGCCCGACGAGCCCGTCCAGGGGCTGCTCTCCAAGGACTACGCGAATTCCCGCCGGCAGCAGATCGACGAAAAACGGAACGATCCCACGGTGAAGCCCGGCGATCCCTACCCGTTCCAGGGGCAGAAGAACCCTTTCCTCGACCTCCTCAAGACCTGGGGGACGCCGCAGGCCAAGAAAAAGCCGCCCCAGCCGCAAAGCTCGCAGCTCACCTTCGACGAAGCCTTCCGCGCCGGCACCACCTCGGTCCTCGCCGCGGACGAGGAAGGCTGGGTGGTCTCCGCCACGCCGAGCGGCGGCTGGGTGCCGGCCTTCATCGCCGGCCACAGCGGCATCGGCCTCTCGCAGCGCATGCAGAGCTTCGTGCTCGACGAGGCCGAGGACCCGTTCAACGTGCTGGTGCCGGGCAAGCGGCCGCGGGTGACCCTCACCCCCACCCTGGCGGTGAAGAACGACAAGCCCTATCTCGCCTTCGCCGTGCAGGGGGGAGACACCCAGGACCAGAACCTCCTCCAGTTCTTCCTCGACGTCGTGGAATTCGGCATGACCGTGCAGGAAGCCACGGAAGGCCCGAACATCACCAGCTATCAGATGCACAGCTCCTTCGGCGACCACGCCTCCGAGCCCGGCCGCCTGACCGTCGTGGCGAGCACTCCGCCCTGGGTGCGGCAGGAGCTGCAACGGATGGGTTACAAGGTCGAGATCGAAGAGAAGAACTCCGGCCCGATCAACGCCATCCTGATCGATCAGGAGCACGGCACGATGTGGGGCGGCTCGAGCGATTATGGGGAGGATTATGGGATCGGGTGGTGAGGCGGTCGGTCTCGGGTGAACGATTCACGGTGCGTGTAAACCGAACGGCAGAGTAGAGCCAAGCCGATGGAGCATCCGAGGTAGATCGGCGTGAGCTCCAGCGCCTCGACGAAACGGGAAGCCAAGGACGGGCCGTTGGGGAGCTCAGTTTTTTGGTAAGCCTGCCATACGTGAACAAGAAAATCCTGCCATAAGAAGAAGGTGTCAAAGGCGTTGAAGATGATCGCGAGGGCGCCGAAGACGAGTGTACAGATGCGCCCATAGGAACGGCGACGAAGCAAGCCGAGGCCAGCGCAAAACGCCAGAACCGAGATGCTGAGGTAAAACGCGGGCAGGAGTGCGAAGAAGAGCGCGGGCAGGAGCTCGCTGGCTCCAATCGGCGAAGGAGTCTTCATGTTTTCAAGTGAAGCCCCGAGAAGAAAGAGGACCACCACGCAGGAGTACAGAATGCCGATGACCCCAAATACGATTTCGAGCCACCCGGCTGCCGTCCATACGCTATGGCGCTGCGAATCGTTCATAAGCGTCTCGTCGGTGCCTATGCCCGGAATTCAACTGCGGGACGAAGCCCCGTCAACCGCAATCCCTTGTTGGGCGGCGCGCGCATCACCAGAGGCAGCCAAATGATCAAGAACATCGAAGACCACGTCTTCGGCGCTGAAGCCTTCCTCGATCGCCCCCATCGCGCACACGGAAGCACCGCTGAGATCGAATGCATGGAAGACGCTCGCACTATAGCATGGACCACCGCCGTTATGGCCCACAACCAGGCCCCACGGTGATTCCGGGTCGCCCATGAGACCAAGCCCATAGCTCGGCTTCCCGCGACGAGAAGCCGGATCGTGCTCGGACGAAGCCTCTGGATCCGTCGGGACAACGACCAAATCCGTCATCTGGGCGAGAGAATGCCGCGATAGTAACTCGCCGCGAAAGAGACCGTCGAGAAAGCAAACTAACTCGGAAGCAGTGGACGCGACGACGCCATGCGAGACCCAGCCGGGATGGTAGTGCGCCCGCACCTCGCGCGGAGCGCCGTCCGGTGAAAGCGCGGACGATGTGCCCGGAGCAAGCGCGGCGAGATCGTCGATCGACTCCGCGACGAAAGTTCTCTGCAATCCCAAGGGCCGAGCGATGCGCTCCGAAATGAGCGCTCTATAGGAAGCTCCAGTCACTTCCTCGGCGACTCGTTTGAGGAGCATGTAGCCGGGATTGGAATAGGCCCAGCCCTGACCAGGTTCGAACCAGAGTCCCTTGTCGAATGTCTCGGTGGCGAACCGCTGGAACGGCCAGGGTGTCGACGGCGAGGATTTCACACCCTCGTGATATGCGCGAATACCACCGTAATCGGGAATGCCGGCGGTGTGGTTGAGAAGTTGGCGAAGGGAGATTCGATCCGCGTGGGCGATGCGCGGAAACCATCTCACCAGCCGATCATCGAGGCGGAGCTGCCCTTCTTCGCACAGCTTGAGGATCAACGCAGCGGTGAAGGTCTTCGTGATGCTGTATGCAAGGAACGCCGGTTCCTGCTCCGATTCTGGGACCCAGGATGCGTGCGCTGCAGCTCCGGCTCTCTGGATGACGGCCACGCTTGCGACGCCGCGGCCTCTCGCCGCCGCTGTGAGCACCTCGGGCAATTGAATCAGGTCTGTCACCGGGCTCGTGTCCTTGTCCGCTCAACGAGATTGGCCCTAAGCGGCACCGCTAGGTGTCCGCTTGAGGGCCGGTGTTGGGCGCCCCTTCTCTCGATTCTCTGATGCGACACCTTCTTCGCTGTGATCAACTTGGCTCAGCAAGCGCCTTGCGGAGGCGAATGAGAACCAAACGACGCACGTTCCTGTAGCGAAGAACTCAATCATGCGCATTGCTCGTTGCCAGCAGGCCGCCACTACGAGTATCAACACTACTTCGAGCACCACTCGTTCAGAGCTTGGGCGGATCAGAAAAAGTACAAGATTGACTATCGCAAGAATTGTAAGTCCCAGAAACAGTGCGTGGCAGAGTCGTTGCTCGGCTTTAAGCTTGAGCAGCCTGAGAGCCTCCTCTCGTGCTACCAATCGAAGCTGATCATGCATGAGGTAAACTCTGGGTAGTCTATCTGTATTAATAGACAGTAATGGTTCCCCAAGGCACTCTTGGACTTGATTGTGGTCAGCGAGAGCGCCTTCCACGGCTTTACGCTCAGTTCTGAGCTCTCTCTTTTTTATCAACTTTCCGAGCGTAGACACCCAAAGCTGTCCTCCCATTAAGCCGATACAATAGGCGAGAAACAGCCACAAGATCGTCAAGCCTACCGAGAACAGGTCTCGCTGCACCATGTCTTTGATAGAAGCTTGAGGCCCAAGGACGACGCTATAGGTCGCCACGAGAAGTATGGCACCAGGTATCACTCTGCCCACGAGGTCAAAGAACAGTTGAGGAATCCAGGCCAAGTCCACTTCGGACCTCCTTTGGGTGCCTACAGCCTAGCTTAACTTTCACCGCCTAAGCTCCAGAATGCTTATCGTCGTTCCTCCGCACTGCCGTCGGGAATCGTAGAGGAATACGCATGTCTTTTATTCTCAAGCCTTTACTATTTTACGCCTGCGCCCGACGAAACGTCAACGTGGCGGCGACCTGACGTAGAATCGACTTGGCGCGCCGGCTTCGGGGTGCTCTTATCCAGATGGCCTGGATAGGTCACCCCATGGAGGCTATCCTCTTGTCCGAGTTGGGCTTGCCCGTTTCCTGAGGGTCCCGCTGGCGTATAGGCAAACCGAGAGAACAGGGAGCGAGATTAAGGATGGGTTGGGCTGTAGGGATCGCCTTAGAGGGGTGTCTCGAAAGTGGCGATTCCGTCTGGGCCCCCCAATGTAGAGACGCCCCGTGGGGCGTCTCCGGGGCGGAGAGGACGATCCCAAGTGCCACGGCGCGCCCGCGGGGCGTCTGAGAGAGCACGGGCGAGGTCGCCGCCTCAGAGACGCCCCACGGGGCGTCTCTACAGTGGGGCATCCTTTCGAGACACCCTCTCAGGCCCCAAGGCACGCGGCTTGCAAAGCTCATCCTCCTTTGTGTGACCGGTGCGCGGTCAGCTCAGAGCCTCGCGTGCAGTCCCCCCTTGAGGCCCTACCGAGTTGAGATTCCGCCGGTGGGGAGGCCCTCATGTCACAGCTCTCTCGCCGTCAATTCCTTTATAGCTCGGCTGCCGCGATCGGCTCGCTCTCCATGGGACGGTCCCTCTCGTGGGCGGCTCCGGCAGGCCGGCCAGCCGGCCTGCCGCGCCCCGAGGAGAGTGGAATCGAGCACGTCGTCGTGGCTATGATGGAGAACCGTTCCTTCGATCACCTTCTCGGCTGGCTTCCAAGAGCCGACGGCCGGCAGTTCGGCCTCATCTACAAGAACAGCCAGGGGGTGGCCTTCAAGACCCATCCTCCTGATCCTGACCACTCCTACGACGGCGCCCGGGTGGAATACAACGACGGCCTCTGCGACGGCTGGTTGCGCGCGGGGACCAACGATATCTATTCCATCGGTTACTACACCCGGCGCGACCTGCCGTTTTTCGGCAAGGCCGCGCCGGACTGGACGGTGTGCGACCGTTATTTCGCTCCGTTCATGGGGCCGACCTACCCCAACCGTCTGTACCAGCACACGGCGGTCACCGACCGGATGGACGACTCTCTCTCACCCTCGACGCTGCCGACGATCTGGGATCTCCTGGACGACGCGAAGCTGGATGGCCGCTACTACCACAGCGACACGTCCTTTCTCGATCTCTGGGGCCTGAAGTACACCTCGATCCAACAGTCATACGATCAGTTTCTCGCGGACTGTGCCGCCGGCGATCTCCCCCAGGTGGCCTTCGTGGACCCGCCGCTCAAGGGCGAGAGCGGCGGCACGTCCACCGACGATCACCCCCATGGCGATCTCCGCGCCGGCGAGTGGTGGCTCGCTCAGACCTATCGCGCGGTGACGACGGGCCCCGAGTGGAAACACACCGTCCTGATCATCACGTTCGACGAGTCGGGCGGGTTCTTCGACCACGTGGTCCCGCCGGCGGCGCCCGATGTGGACCCCGCTTTCGAGCTGCGCGGATTCCGGGTCCCCTGCCTGATCGTTTCACCGTTTTCGGCGCCGGGCAGGATCGTCCGCGACGTCTACGATCACACCTCGATCCTGAAGATGATCGAATGGCGCTGGAGCCTGCCGGCGCTCTCCGTCCGCGACGCCGCGGCGAACAACCTGGCGGAGGCGCTCGACTTCAGCTTCGTGCGCCGCCGTGTGAAGGGCTACGCGGTGCCGCAATTCATCTCGGTGGCATGTCCGGGCTCCTGACGATCATACCGTGATGACTACTTTCCCGCGAGCGTGTCCCGCTTCCAGATACCGGATCGCCTCCGGGACCTCATCCAGCCCGTAACATCTGTCGATCACCGGCGTCACTTTTCCGGCCGCCATGAGGTCGCGCAGGATGATCAGATCCTTTTGGTTCCCCCTCGTCAGAAATGGGACCAGACTCTGACTTCCAAGCCGCGACATCACGAGCGCCTGGAACACGCGCGGGAGCGGGCTGATCCACCGGCCGTCCGGCGCTCCGACGATGATGTAGATCCCCTGGGGATTCAAGGCGCGTCTGCAGGCCGACAAGGAATGGTTTCCAACACAGTCGAGGATCAGGTCGTACCGTTGCCCGCTCCGGGTGAAATCCTCCTGGGTGTAATCGATGACCCAATCCGCGCCGATCGAGCGGACCGTCTCCACGTTCCGCGCGCTGCACACGCCGGTCACGTCCGCGCCGAGCCATTTGGCGATCTGCACGGCGAACGTGCCCACGCCTCCCGCCGCGCCGTTGATCAGGACCGTCTGCCCCGGCTGAAGCCGTCCCTTGTCGCGCAGGGCCTGCAACGCGGTGAATCCCGCCACCGGCGCGGCAGCCGCCTGCTCGAACGTCACGGTCTCCGGCTTCAGGACCAGGGTCGACTCGGGGGCGCAGACATACTCGGTGAAGGCGCCGCGGCACGCGCCGAAGACCTCGTCCCCCGGCTTGAATTGCGTCACGTTCCTGCCGACCGCTTCCACCCGGCCGGCCACGTCCGCGCCCAGCCGGGGAATCTTCGGCTTGCGCAGCCCGAATTGCAAGCGGCCGATGTACGGCGTGCCGCGCAGGAAATGCCAGTCCAGCGGATTGACTGAAGCCGCGCGGACGGCGATCAGGACCTCGTCGTCCCCAGGAATCGGCTTTTCAATCTCCTCGCACCGGAGGACGTCGGGCGCGCCCGCTCCTCCGGAGACATCAGCTCCCAGCGGTCGAGCAGGCGGGCTCGCCCGCGCCTGTCGTTCTTGTGGCCGTGGAAGCCGGCGAGGAGGATGCGGCTGAGGAGCCACACCCCGAGGGCCTGCCAGTAGGTGATCGGGCGCACGCCGAACAGCTCCGGCATCAGCCAGTTCCAGAGGCTCTTCACCAGCAGCCCGAACAACCCCAAGATCACGGGCACGGCCACGAGTGCGATTCCCGCGATCTTCAATACACGCAACTTCCGTCTCGGATTCATGTGCTTACGCTCCCAGTCGTTGAAATTCGTCGTGAATGTCGCGCAGCCTCCGTCGCAGGTGAAGGACCGCGTAATGCTTGCGCGACAGCAGAGTGTTGATGCTCAGCCCGGTCTC
>QHVW01000082.1 GCA_003223675.1 Acidobacteriota bacterium | reverse complement strand
TGAGGTTCGTGATGGCCCGCGCCTCGGACATGAAACGGTCGATGCCGAGCAGGAGGGCGAGGCCGGCGACCGGGATGTTGCCGACCGCCGACAGGGTCGCCGCGAGGGTGATGAAGCCGCCGCCCGTCACCGCCGCCGCTCCCTTCGAGGTGAGGAGCAGCACGGCCAGGATCTCGAGCTCCTGGCCCAGCGTGACGTGCGTGTTCGTCGCCTGGGCGATGAACAGCGTCGCGAGCGTCAGGTAGATCGACGTGCCGTCGAGGTTGAACGAGTAGCCCATCGGCACCAGCAGTGAGGATCTCCTCGCGAATGTAGCGCAGGAACCGCAGGATGCCGAGGCCCGCCCAGCGCATCACCAGGCCGAGAACGAGGAGCACGAAAGGGAGGCTGGTGACGTAGAACGTCGCCATCAGCTCGCCGAGGCTGACGAGGCTGCCGATGCCGTACTTGCCGACGGTGAAGGCCATGGCGCCGAACGCGCCGAGCGGAGCCACCCGCATGACGACGGCCACGATGCGGAAGAGGACGTGCGAGAGCTCCTCGACGAAGCGCAGCACGAGTGAGCCCTGGGTCTTGAGCGCCGCCAGCGCCACGCCGAAAAGGATCGAGAAGAGCAGCACCTGGAGGATGTCGCCGCGCGCGAAGGCGTCGGCCACGTCCTTGGGGATGACGTTGAGAAGGAAGTCGACGGTGCTGAGCGAATGGCCGGAGGAGGTGTAGTTGGCGATGGCGGTGGTGTCGAGCTTCGCCGGATCGACGTTCATCCCCGCGCCCGGCCGCACCAGCTTGCCGACGATCAGGCCGAGGGCGAGCGCGAACGTGGTCAGCACCTCGAAATAGACGATCCCCTTGAGGCCGATGCGCCCCACCCGCTTCAGATCGCCCATCTTGGCGATGCCCGTCACCACCGTCGCGAAGACGATGGGCGCGATCAGCATCTTGACCAGCTTGATGAACCCGTCGCCGAGCGGCTTCATGGCCGCGCCGAGCGCGGGATTGACGATCCCGAGGATCGCCCCGAGAGCGACCGCCACCAGCACCTGGGCGTAGAGGCTATGGGCGAACCTTCTCATCGGGGCGGCCCCTCTCGTGACCTGGACGGAGAGCAGGCTACCGGGGATCAGCACGCGGGGTCAAGCCGGCCTCCTCCGCCAGCGCCCGGCAGGTCTCGAAGGGCCATTCGCCGCCCCGAGAGGCTCGGTTCGAACTGACAAGGAGGACGCGATGAAAAAGAAGCCGATCCAGAAGATCAAGCTCAACCGGGAGACCCTGCTCCGCCTCGAACACGGAGACCTC
This sequence comes from Acidobacteriota bacterium, assembly GCA_003223675.1. Taxonomy (GTDB): domain Bacteria; phylum Acidobacteriota; class Thermoanaerobaculia; order Multivoradales; family UBA5704; genus DATARR01. Next base: position 5,787 of record QHVW01000082.1, on the reverse strand, counting down.
GAACGGGCGGCGGCCGGCCGGCTCACCGATTTCGTCACCTGCTATGTGACGTGCCTGCGAACCTGCCGGGGGTGCACCGTCTGAGCGAGGAGCCAGGAGGCAGGCGAGGAGCTCTCGTCTGCCCTCCACCTCAGTCGATTTCGCGGGCAGCCTTGCCGCTCATCGCGAGAACCGATGCCGCCGCAAGCACCGCACCCGCCGCAATGAACAATCCCCGGAGGCTCCATTGCGCCAGCACGCCGGAGACGGCGTAGGACACCGGCACCAAGCCTACGGCGGAGAACATCAGCACGCTCATCACGCGGCCGAGCAGGGCCCGCTCCACGCGCAGTTGCAGCCAGGCGCTGAACTGGACGTTGACGAATCCGACGCCGAGGCCGATCAGGGCCAGGAAGGCCGCGATGGCGCCGAATTTCGGGATCAATCCGATGCCGATCAGCTCGAGGCCGGCGAGCAGGCTCATGATGCTGAACTGCAGGCCGCGCCTGCGGGGCTGCTTGATCCTGCCGCCGAGGAGGATGCCCACCAGCATGCCGCCGCTGAGGAAGAAGAGCCAGGCTCCGAACGCCTTCGCCGAGTGGAACTGGGATTGGGCCAGCGACGTGAGGCCGACGTAGATCGGGCCGGAGAAGCAGAGATTGATGGTGGCGAAGATCGACATCAGGGCGAGCAGGGCCGGGTCGTGCCGCACCGTGCGCAGCCCTTCGGTGATCGCATGCAGCATGCTCGGCCGGGCGTGCGCCGGGGCCTTGGGTGGATCGGGGATCTTGAGCAGCGCGGCGATCACGCCGAGAAAGCTGACGGCGTCGAAGAACAGGGCCGAGGCGACGCCCCAGCGCGCGATCAGCCAGCCGGCGGGGAACGCGCCGAGCGTCTGCGTGGTCACCGTGGAGCTCTGCAAGAGAGCGTTGGCGGACTGAAGCTGCTCCGGCTGCACCAGAGTCGGCATCAGCGCCGGTCCGGCGGGGAACGAGAACGCGTCGGCGACGCCGAAGCAGAACGCCAAGGCGTAGAGCTCCCACAGTTGGATGAGGCGCAGCCAGACCAGCACCGCCACCGCGCCCACCAGCAGCATGCGGACCGCCGCCGTGGTCATCAGCACCCGCCGTGCCGAAAAGCGATCGATCACCGCGCCGCCGATCAGCATGAACACCGCCCGGGGGATCGCCGCGACCATCAGCAGCGTGCCCAGGATCAGGTCCGATCCGGTCAATTGCCGGCCGAACCACGGCAGCGCCACCAGATAGAACTGGTCGCCCAGCAGCGAGATCGTGGCGCCGAGCCAGAGGTTGCGGAAGTGGGGGACGCTCAGCGGATGCGGCGTCCTCGGCGCGGGATCAGGAACGGGCTCGGGGGCGGTGACGGGCTCGGAGCTCATGGCGGGGGGATCTTATCAGGAGCTCGCGGCCTCCCCGCCTGCGGTAGACTTTCCCTTCTGTGAGCGCTCCGGCCCCCGCCGTCGTGAGATTCCCGCTCCGCAGGCTGGCGGTGGTCGCGGCGCTCGCCGCGGTCTTGGTGGCCGTCGCGGGCTTAAGCGTCTGGCTCGCGGAGCGGACCCCGCAGAGGCCGGCCGTCGAGCTCGTGGATGGGAGCGGACGGGTCGGCCTCGGGCCCCAGGGACAGCTCCTGGGACTGGAATCCCTGCCGGCGGAATGGCGCCGGGACGTCGCCGCCGCTCTGCGTACGGGCCGTCTCGACCGGCCGCGGCAGATCGCCGATCTCGCGGGAGCCGAGGCGGCGCTCCGCGGACCCGCGGCCGCGGCTCCTTTCACGCTCCTGGCTCCCATCGCCACGGCCGTGGCCGGCGGCCGGCCCACCTTCCGGTGGACGCCGCTCGCGGGAGCGGAATCGTACGCGGTGAAGGTTTTCGATCCAGATCTCCGTCCCGTGACTACCAGCGGCCCTCTCACCGCTACGGAATGGGCCCCGGGTCAACCGCTGCCGGCGGGGACGGTCTATGCCTGGCAGGTGGTGGCCCGTCGCGGCGGTGAAGATCTGATCGCTCCCGGCCCGCAATCCCCGCCGGCGCTCTTCCGGGTCCTCGCTCCCGATCAGGCGCGGGCGGTGGCGAGCGCGGCCCGCGAGGCCGGCGGCTCGCCGCTCGCCCTCGGCGTGCTCTACGCGCGCTCCGGCCTGGTGGACGACGCCGAGCGGGAGCTGGCGCGGGTGGTGGCGGCGAACCCCGGCTCGGCCACGGCCCGCGATCTGCTGGCGAGCGTCCGCGCCTGGCGATCCACCGCGGCTCAGCCGCCGTCGCCAGGGGTTTGACTCGCTGGAGCTCCCTACCCGAAAGGGTGGGCTCGTCCCCGTGCGTCTGCTCACGGTCTGCTCTTCTCGGGGGTGGTGGCACGCCGATCGCCGAAGGTCATACTCGCAGGCGGCCGAGGATGAGGATCCATAGCAAGCCAGAAAGGCGGTTTGGCCATGTCCCTGAAGCGGACGATCGATGCTTTGGTGGTGGGAGCCGGCCCGGTCGGTCTCACCGCGGCGCTCACCCTGGTGCGCGGCGGTCATCGGCAGGTCGAGATCATCGACGAGGCGGAGCGCCGGACCGGTCTGAGCTATGCGTTGGCCCTCCACCCGGCGACGCTCGATGGACTGGAGAAGCTCGGAGTTGCCGCTGCGCTGATCGCCCGCGGCAACCGGATCGACCGGGTGGCGATCTACGACGGCGCGATCCGCAAGGCCGAGCTCGCGCTGGGGTCGCTCGACCGGGCGCATCCGTTCGTCCTGGTGGTGCCGCAGAGCGAGCTGGAGGCGGTCCTGCTCGCGGCGCTCGCGGACGAAGGCGTCGAAGTGCGCTGGAGCCACCGTCTGAGCCGCCTCGATGCCAGCGCGGGCGCGGGCGTGGCGAGCTCCATCGACCGCATCGACAGCGACTCGTCCGGCTACGCGGTGGCCCATGCCAGCGGCGTGGTGGGCAAGACCTTCGAGCGCGAGATTCCGCTGGTCCTCGGCGCGGACGGTCACGGCTCGCTGGTGCGCCGCCAGCTCGGCATCGAGCGCCGGGCGACCGGCCTGTCGGGGACGGTGGCGGTGTTCGAGCTCGACGGGGAGAGCCTCCCCGCCGGCCTGCCGCCGGACGAGGCCCGGCGGGAGCTGCGGATCACCTTCACCGGCGGCCTGCGGAGTGTCTGGTGGCCACTGCCCGGAGATCGCACCCGGCTGGGTTTCGAGCTCCAAGCGGAAAACGGACCCACCGCGGCGCGGCACAAGAGCCGGCTGCCGTCGATCGTTCCCTGGCTGGCGAGCACGCTCGACGACCGGAAGCTCTCCGAGCTTGCCGCCGAGCGGATGCCGTGGCACCCGATCCCTTCGGGCCGTCTGATGTGGTCGGTGGCGGTGCGTTTCGAGCGCGCCCTGGCCGACTCCTTCGGACGCGGGCGGGTCTGGCTCGCCGGCGACGCGGCTCACCTCGCGTTCCCCTTCGGCGTGCAGAGCATGAACGAGGGGATCCTGGAGGCCCAGGACCTGGCGAGCCGTTGCGGACGGGTGCTCGCCGGTGCGGAGCCTCTCGCGTCGCTCGAAGCCTATGGGGACGAACGGCTGGCGCGTTGGCGGGCGCTCGCGAGGCCCATGGCGGATGGAGCGGCGCAAGACACGATGAGCAGCGATCCATGGCTCGCCGCGCACGCCGCGGGGATCCTGGAGGCGCTCCCTGTCGCGGCCGGTGAAGCGGCAGCGCTCTTCGCTCGGATCGCATCGGAAAGCGCGCCCAGCCTGAGCGTGTGACCCTCGCGCGGCGGCGCACGCTCCCGCCCGAGGAGCTCGCCGAGCTCTGGAGCCGGCCGCCGCCCCGGCCGCACCTTTGTTACGGTGATTCAATACTGCTAAAGTAACCTCCCCGCGGTTGTCATGGCGGCAGCCGCGATTCCAGTGAGGTGAAGAATGAAGCGTTTCGGGAATCTTTTTGCGTTCTGCCTGGCAGGTACCTTGGGGATCTCCACGGCGTCCGGAGCGTCCGTGATCCAGCACGTCTTCGTGATCGCGATGGAAAATCACGACGCGTCGCAGATCTACGGCAACACCACCAACGCGCCATACATCAACAACACCCTCATTCCGAGCTACGCCCACGCGACCAATTTCAACGATCCGCTCGCCCTCAGCATCCCGAGCGAGCCGCACTACGTCTACATGGAGGCGGGCACGAATGCCTTTTCCGATCACACTTTCACCTCCGACAGCGACCCGTCGTCGACGAACAGCACGGGCAGCACCGCGCACCTGGTGACGCAGATGAAGAATTCGACCAACAACGTCACCTGGATCACCTATCAGGAGGGTCAGAATTCCACCACCGGCGCCTGCCCGATCGCCAGCAGCGGCTTCTACGCGGCCAAGCACGATCCGTTCGTCTTCTTCCGCGACGTCTCGGGCAACCCGCCGTCGAAGACCAACACCTATTGCTCCTCGCACAGCAAGCCCTACAGCTCCTTCGCCACCGACCTGGCGGCGAACAACATGGCGGACTACGTCTTCATCACTCCGAACCTCTGCCACGACATGCACGGCGCGACCGGCTGCGCGAGCAGCAACACGATCAAGTCCGGGGACGACTGGCTCAAGGCGGAGCTGCCGCGCATCATCAACTGGGCCACCCTCAACAACGGCGTGATCTTCATTGTCTGGGATGAGGGGAGCTCGACCAGCAAGATCCCCTTCCTGGCGGTCGGCCCCGGCGTCAAGACCGGCTACACCGGCACCGTGAGCTACGATCACGGCTCGATCATCAAGTCGGTCGAGGAGATCTTCGGCCTGCCGCTGCTCTCCACGGTCAGCGGCAAGAACGACCTGGCGGACCTGTTGGGCATCAACTCGCGTCCTTGTAAAGGTACCCGTCCTTCAGCGTGAGCACGACCTTGCCGCCGGAGGTCACCACGACATCCACTTTGCCCGGAGCGTGCTGTGGGACCTTAGCGGTGAGCGAGGTCGCGCTCTCCACATGGACCTCCTGCGACTGTGCTCCGCCAAACGTCACTGTAGCGTCTGCGGCGAGGCCTGTCCCGGTGATGGTCACAGTGTTCCCTCCTTCCTTCGGCCCTTCGGCTGGCGAGACGCTTTCCTCGACGTAGGTAAAGGCCTTTTTGGCTTTCGCGCTCGTCGCCGCCATCTTGACGGTCACATCCACCGCACCGGCCGCATGAGGTGGAGTTACGACTGTGAGTAAGGTGGGACTGGTCAAGGCTACGGACTGCGCTTCAGCGTTGTCGAACAGTACCGTCGGCTGACCTGAGAAACCGATCCCCTTGACCGTCACCTTGTCTCCCCCAGCCGTCTTGCCCGCGGGCGGATCGACCGCAACCACCTGAAGTGTGGCCTGTGAATCCTTCCCCGCGTCGGAGCCGTTGCTGGCCCTGGTGAACAAGGCATCGGCGATGTACTCGAGCTTCTGGCCCGCCTCACGACTGAACATTCCAACAAGGACGGCGATACCGACAGCGATAAGGGGATTGCTCGCTTGCTCGGGACTCATGAGTCCGGCGCTTATGATCAGATAGAAGACGGTTGCCATCAGCGCTCCGGTCCAGGGTAGCAACAGGTACATCAGCAGCCAGCTCTCGACCGCCTTGCGATTCCCCGTGTACCAGTAAAGGGACCGAAGAGCGTGGAGCGAGGCGCCTATACCTCCCGCCAGGAGGACGAGTATGAAAAGCAATGAGTTGAAAGGCTGACCATAAGTGTACGAGAACGTCGCCACCGGTTTGCCTTGACTGACCACCTCGACGACCACCTGTCCTACCTCGTGCCGCGGTGCTAACGCGCGGAGGACGTTTTTGTTAGCGT
>QHVW01000081.1:5249-5751 GCA_003223675.1 Acidobacteriota bacterium | reverse complement strand
AGCTCTTGGATTCGCGGTGCTCCCGATCGTTCACCGCAAAGTGGCGCGGCTCCGCTCTGGATCGGGAGCCTTGCGGCGCTCGGGAAGGCCTTGCGGTGTCTCCGCTTGTCCGCCGCGAGGTGGAGAGGCTCAGGGCAAACCTTGGGATCTTTGCGGTGGGGAGGGCGGCTCCCGGTGGAGGAAGCGCAGCTCCGGATTCTCGCGGGCGCGTTTGAGGTAGGCGGTGAGGTCCTCGACCCATTCGGCGGTGAGCGCTTCGCGCTCGGCCGCCTCCTGGAAAAGGAGCAGCGCCGCGGCCGCCTCGCGGTGGATCTCCTGGGCCCCGAACAGGGTGTGCATCTCCGCGGCGAGCGGCTTGACCTCCGCCGTCCTGCCCGCCTTGAGATAGAGGAGCGCCAAGTCCAGCGAGACCATCGCGGCGTCGTACCCGTTCCCCTGGTGTATGAAGCCGTGGCGCACCTCAAGGAAGGCCCGCTCGGCCTCTTCGAGCCGCCCGGTGGCG
>QHVW01000081.1:0-5210 GCA_003223675.1 Acidobacteriota bacterium | reverse complement strand
CGTCGAACCTGCCCTCCTCCACCAGGAAGAGCGCGAGGTTGTGCCGGCCGCAGAGACAGAGGCGGGGCTCAACCTCGGGGCTCAGATGGACCAGGGCCGCCTCGGTCGTCTCGATCGCCTTGTCAGGCTCCTGGCGGTGATGGTACATCGCGCCCAAGGTCAGGAGTGTACGGGCACCATCGACCTTCTCGCCTGCGAGCTCGAAGAGCGATGCCGAGCGCGACAGGAGCTCCTCCGCCTCCTGGAACCGGCGCTGGTCCTTGCGCAAGACCCCCTCGAACCAGTCGATCTCTGCATAGATCAGGTTATCCGTTACACCCTCATTCCGCACCAGGCTGCGAGCACTCCTCAAGCGCTCATCCGCCTCTGGAAGGTGGCCGAGGGCGCGCAGGACGTTGGCCTTGTAGGCGATCGCGCGCGCCAGAGCGTCGTAATAGCCAGGCGCATTGGGGGTCCGAAGCAGGACCGTCTCCGCCGCCTCCGCGAGCTCGTACACGGTCTGGGGCTCGGTCGGCATATGGCTCTTCGCTTCCCCCACCAGCCGATGGGCCAGCGTCACGCCGCGAAATCGACCATGGGACCGCTGAATCCTGCCGAGACGCTCCGCATGGGGCAGCTTCAGAAGCGCCCGCAAATCCTTGTCCGCCTTCCTCTGGGCCTCCTCGACGGCATGCGTGTGCCGTTCGAGGAGCAGAGGCAGGACCCGGAAGGCGGAGTCGTAGCTGACGCCGGTGTCGCGCCGCCGGCGCTGCCAGGCCTGGAATCCCGCTCTGCACGTGGGGCACAGATGCATCAGATGGTTCCAGCCGACCTGTACCAACTCGCTCGCGGGCCGCTCTCCCCGTTCGACCGCGGCCAGCAGCTCAGGGGTGATATGGATATCGGACACGGTCCCTCCCTTTCAGCTCGTACGAGTATATACCAAGACACGATAAATCCGCACGACCTTCGGGAACAAGGAGAGCCGGCAGGCCACCGGACGAGACCGCCGGCACCTCCTGCCGCGACTAACCAGCGGGGTCCATTTCAGGCCCCAGGTCGCTTTGCGGGGTGGACGTCCCTCCCGGCGGGCTGCTCGGCGCCGGGGTACCATGAGGGTCCATTCCCGGTCCGAGCTTCCTGAGCGAGGAAAGGATGGGAAGATGCCGGAGCCCCTCCCAGAAAGCCGCCAGCGTGCCGGCGGCTGCCTTGACCGGCTTGACCGTGGCGCGCTCACCGGCGGCGGCCGGCCGGGGCACGGCGGCGAGCGCCAGCAGGAGGAGGGTGGTAAGAATCCACAGGCGACGGCGCATAGAGCCTCCTTTCGGCGGCTCGCGACATCCCCGGAGTGAGGAAGACGGACCGCCCGATGCGCCTAGAGTGCAACGGTCCGGAGGGCGTGAGGGGGAAAGTATCTACAGGAGGGAAAATCGACTTTGGAGCTCCGTCCTGCCGCTACGCCAGGGGCGGTGGGCGGGGTGGTTTGGCATCTCTTCTCGCCATTCGTGCTTCATCACTCCAGAAAGGTCCACACCGAGGCCGCCTGTAAGGCCGCGCTAGGAAGGTGACGCGGCTCGCGGTCGGTGAGGATCAGGAGTCCATCGCCAGGGGCTCCCGCTGGGGCTGGAGGCGCAGCTCACGATTCCGCCAGAGCATCAAACCGACCGCGTAAGTGACGTAGTAGCCGGCGATGAGCCCGAAGACGGCCAGGGTGAGGGAGCTGCTCCCGAAGCTGGGAGGGGTTGGCGACGCCGCACTGGTGATGGCGTAGACCTCGACCATGCGGTAGACAAGGCGGCCGAAAAAGAGCAGCGAGAGCGCGATGCCCAGATAGGCGTTCGGGGTGTAGAACAGGCCCTCCGGCGTGGGCTCGAAACGCGTGAGGCGCAAGCCGTAGGCGGCCAGGAGCCCGCCCGCCGCGAAACCGGCGGCCATCCACTCCAGGCGCTCGACGTGCGCGCGCGCGGCGTAAGCCAGCAGCACCAGCACGATCGAGAAGATGGCCAGAGTGAGCCACGGCCGCACCCGCGACAGCCGCTGGCGGCCGATCATCCTGCGGAAACGGATGTAGATCCGCCACGCCACCATGGGCAGCAGAGCCAGGAGCACAATGGTCGAGGGAGTCGGTGCCGGCATCGGCGTATCCTAGCAAAGGCCCCTACGAAAAGTCCCAGTGGGGTTGACGACCCGCCCTGTCTACTTCCCCGGCACCGGCAGCACCACCGCCATGCGGGTGCCGTAGTCCATCAGGAAGAGCCCGATCATCAGGAACAGCCAGAAGAAGCCGGCGGCGGCGGTGAGGACGGTCATCCGCGTGCTGTGGCGCAGCTCCATGAAGAAGTAGAGCACGAGCAGGGCCTTGGTGATCGCGATCGCCATGGCGATGAAGTTGTTGAGCAGGCCGAAGTCGGCCTTGGCGGCGAAGTACGTCAGCACGGTGCAGACCAGGAGGGCGAGGAAGACATAGACATAGGTCGAGACGGGGGTGACGTGGTGCTGTGGCTCAGCCATGGGTCGGTCTCCGCGAATGCTCTCCTGAGCGGTCCTCAGTGGGTGTGAGCGCCCAGCAGGTAGAGCAGGGGGAAGAGGAAGATCCAGACGATGTCGACGAAGTGCCAGTAGAGGCCGGTCATCTCCAGCGGGTTGTAGTACTCGGAGTCGAATTTTCCCTTGCGGGAGAAGTGCCACAGCACCGCCAGGATGAGGATGCCGATGATCATGTGGGTGGCGTGGACGCCGGTCATGATGAAGTAGAGCGCGAAGAAGATCTCTGCGTGCCGAGGGTAGAGCGGGTCCTGCGCCTGCGCCACGGCGGCCTCGTGGTGATTCTCGAGCTCGAAGTGGAAGGGCTCGTTCAGGACGTCGCCCGGCACGTGCCTCTCGACGAACTTGGCGCGGTACTCGATCGCCTTGATGCCGAGGAAGGTCAAGCCCAGGAGCATGGTCAGAGAGAGGAAGATGAGGATCCCCTTGCGCCAGTTGACCTGCGCCGAGCGGATGGCCAGCGCCATGGTCAAGCTGCTGCAGATGAGGACGGCGGTGTTGATGCCTCCCCACTTCACGTCCAGCGTCGAGCTGGCTGCCGCGAAGGCGTCCGGGTACATGTGCCGGTAGATCACGTAGGCGGTGAACAGGCCGCCGAAGAACATGATCTCGGTCACCAGGAACAGCCACATCCCCAGCGTGGAGGTCTCCTTCTGCTGCTCCATCGTTTCGAACTGATGGGCCGGGTGGCGGTGGCCATCCCCGTGCGCATGCCCGTCCACCAACGGAGTGCTATTCAAAGTTCGCCTCCTGCGTCAGACGGTTGTGGACATCCTCGGCCAGGTACTCGTAAGGTCCGTGGGTGACCACCGGGGTGGTGTAGAAGTTCTCGGTGGGCGGCGGCGACGGGGTGTCCCATTCGAGGGAGACGGCGCCCCAGGGATTGTTGCCGCTCTTTGCCCCGTACCTCAGGGACCAGCCGAAGTAGCAGATCGGCAGCAGGTAGCCGACGCCGAGCACCGTGGCGCCCGCAGTCGACAGCACGTTGAGCACCTGGAACTCCGGCGGGTAGGACCAGTAGCGCCGCGGCATGCCCAGGTAGCCGAGGATGAACTGGGGGAAGAAGGTCAGGTTGAAGCCGACGAAGACCAGCAGCGCCGAGAGCCGCGAGAGGAAGGTGGAGTAGAGCCGCCCGGTCATCTTCGGCCACCAGTAGTGGAGCCCGCCCAGGTAGGCCATGATCGTGCCGCCCACCATCACGTAGTGGAAGTGGGCGACCACGAAGTAGGTGTCGTGGACGTGGACGTCGATGCCCAGCGTCGCCACCATCACGCCGGTGAGGCCGCCGATGGTGAACAGGCCGATGAAGCCCAGGGCGTAGAGCATCGGCGTCTGGTAGGAGATCGACCCTTCATAGAGGGTGGCCGTCCAGTTGAACACCTTCACCGCCGAGGGGACGGCCACCAGCATCGAGAGCACCGAGAAGACGGTCGCCGAGTAGACCGACTCGCCGGCCACGAACAGGTGGTGCCCCCAGACCAGGAAGCCGAGCACGGCGATCGCCACGCTGGCGAAGGCCACGATGCGGTAGCCGAACACCTTCTTGCGGGCGAAGTGGCCGACCAGCTCGGAGACCACGCCCATGGCCGGCAGGATCATGATGTACACCGCCGGGTGGGAGTAGAACCAGAACATGTGCTCGAAGAGCACCGGATCGCCCCCCAGCCTGGGGTCGAAGATGCCGATGTGGAACCCGCGCTCGATGCCGACCAGCAGGATGGTGATGGCGATCACCGGCGTGCCCAGCATGATGATCAGGCTGGTGGCGTAGGTCGACCAGATGAACAGCGGCAGGCGGAACCAGGAGAGGCCGGGCGCCCGCATGCGGTGGATGGTGATGATGAAGTTGAGGGCGGTGAAGATGGTCGAGAAGCCGGTGATGAAGATGCCGAGCGCCGTGGGGATCACGTAGGTGTTCGAGTAGGTGGTGGAGAACGGCGTGTAGAAGGTCCAGCCGGTGTCGACGCCGCCATGGACGACCGCCCACAGGGTGAACAGGCCGCCGAGGTTGTAGACGTACCAGCTCGCCAGGTTGAGCCGCGGCATGGCGAGGTCCTTGGCCCCCACCATCAGCGGCACCAGGAAGTTGCCGAGCACCGCCGGGATGGCCGGGATGAGGAAGAAGAAGACCATGATGACGCCGTGCATGGTGAACACCCGGTTGTAGGTGTCCGGCCCCATCAGGTCCCCTTCGGGGGTCAGCAACTCGAGGCGGACCAGGCCGGCGAAGATGCCGCCGAGGGCGAAGAACGCCGTCACCGAGATGAGGTACAGGATGGCGATCCGCTTGTGGTCGAGCGTGAGCAGCCAGGACTTCCAGCCGTAGCTCGAGTTGAGGTAGTTCGGCCGCTCGAAGGAGGTCTCCGCGGTGGTGGTGACGGGTGCGCGTGCTGCGATCGTATCCATGGCTTGTCTCACTTCTGCGGCGGCTTCGCCGCGCCCTTGGTCTGCCCAGCGGTATTTCCCGAATCAATTAAGGGCGAGTTGGCGTCCATCTGGGCGTTCGAGGCGGTCGTGCCCGCGGGAGCGGTGCCGCCCGTGCCGCCGGCGGCCGCGCTCCCCACGGGCCCGAGCGAGCGGACGTAGGCGATGAGCTGGCTGAGCTGCTCCTCGGTGATCTGCCCCTGGAAGGTCGGCATCACCGGATCGTACCCCGCCACCACCTTGGCGGTGGGGTTGAGGATCGA
>QHVW01000080.1 GCA_003223675.1 Acidobacteriota bacterium | reverse complement strand
TTGAAGGACCGTTCGCCATAACGATATCCGATGCCCAGAATCCCTGTTGAGGCATCATACGAGAGCGAGCGCCGTTCGGCACCCGGAGCATCGTAGAAATCTGGCATCCACTTGATGTCTGGCATCGGCAGGCCCCCTTAGGTGTCACCAACCCGACGAATTCTATCACGGATACTGACGAGGTGCTGGTCGGCGGCTCTCAGACTGTTGCTGACCTGCCGCATATCTTCCTGCACGTGCGTGTCGCTGTACTGCCAACCCGTGCCGGGTTTGTAGAGAAGATCGTGCGACTTTACGGCCCAGATGTGTTGGAGCTCGGATCGCGCCTGGACCTCGCAGAGACAGAGCTTCGAATTCCCATAGATGTCCACATCTGTGGGAACCCGCAGGTAGAAGTGGTAGGAACGATAGCCATGCTCATTGCCCGCATCCAGAAAGTCCTTGTCCCGGAGTGGGGCGGCCTGCAGAGAGGTGCCGTAGCCAAGCCGGTGCAATCCAGGGCGCACCCATTGCTCGATCGTGGTCCTGACTTCGTCCAGATAAGGGCACGAGAATCTCACCCCGGAGAGATCCTTGATCCCTCGGTAGATGCGCTTGACTCTGCCTTCAATCGAGATAAAGACAGCATAGCCATTTTTATCCGCATATTCGGTGCTGATGCTCCCCAGGTCGCTGATCAGACGGGCGACAGCGTACTTGGCCAGGATTGCGTCTCTCTTGTAGATGGGGACCAGATTCTGAACCCAGGGATGAGTCCGAAACTCCTCGAAGCTCTCCAGTGTGAGCGCCTTCTGGTCCCCCAATCAACACCTCCTGACGATATTTCTATAGCTTACCCCATTACGTGAGCCTCTTGAACCACCAGTCGAACACCCTCTTCACCGTCGGCGTCAGCTTCCCTCGCCGCCAGGTGTCCGCCGCCTTCTTCACGACCTCCCCCTGGGTAGGGTAGGGGTGGATGACGCTCGCGATCCGATTCAGCCCGATGCCGTGCGTCACCGCCAGGCAGAGCTCGCCGATCATGTCCCCGGCGTGCTCGGCCACCAGCGTGGCGCCGAGGATCTTCCCCTCCTTCGAGCCCTTCTCCACGTGGAGCCGCAGGAACCCCTCGTCCGCGCCGTCGAGGATGGCGCGGTCGACGTCGGAGAGGTGGATCGTCAGCGTCTCGACCTCCAGCCTCTTCGCGCGCGCGTCCTTCTCATACATCCCCACGTGGGCGATCTCGGGGGTGGTGTAGGTGCACCAGGGGATGGTGAGCGCCGAGGCCTTGGCGCGGCCGAAGAAGAGGGCGTTCTGGATCACGATGCGCGCCTGGGCGTCCGCGACGTGGGTGAGCTGGAAACGCGAGGCCACGTCGCCGCAGGCGTAGACGCTCTTGTTGCTGGTGCGCAGGTTGTCGTCCACCTCGACGCCCCGCCTGCCGTACCGCACCCCGGCCGCCTCCAGCCCCAGTCCCTCGACGTTCGGCGCCCGGCCGGTGGCCACCAGGATCTCGTCCGCCATCACCTCCTGGCGACGGCCGTCGCGCTCGAAGACGACCACCTTGTCGCCGCCCCGGCGCCGGGCCTCGACCACCTTCATGCCGAATTCGAAGTGGACGCCGCTGGCGATCATCGCCCGCTGGACGATCTCCGCGGCGTCGGCGTCCTCGCGGGGGAGCACGTGCCCCTCCTGGACCAGATGGGTGACGTGGCTGCCGAAGCGGGCGAACGACTGCGCCATCTCGCAGCCGATGGGACCGCCGCCGAGCACCACCAGCCGCTTGGGGAGCTCGGTGAGATTGAAGATCGTCTCGTTGGTGCGGAACCCCACCTCCGCGAGCCCGGGGATGGGCGGCTCGGCGGCGCGGGCGCCGGTGGCGATCACCGCGCGGCGGAAGCGGAGCCGCTGGCCGCCCACCTCGAGGGTGTCCGGCGACACGAAGCGGCCGTCCCCCAGGAAGACGTCCACCCCGGCCTTGCGGGCCCCCTCGGCGCTGTCCACCTTGCTGATGCCGGCGCGCAGGCGGCGCATGCGGGCCATGGCGAAACCGAAATCGCCACCCGCGTCCTCCGGGACCCGCGGCCCGCCGAAACGCTCCGCGGCCTCGCGCGCGTCCGCCCAGGAGCGCGAGGCGCGGATCACCCCCTTGGACGGCACGCAGCCGACGTTCAGACAGTCGCCGCCCATCAGGTGGCGCTCGATCAGCGCGACCCTGGCGCCGAGCCCGGCGGCCCCCTTGGCCGACACCAGACCGGCCGTGCCGGCGCCGATCACCACCATGTGATAGCGCGGCGCCGGCTCCGGATTCACCCACGAGGGGGGATGGACGTTCTCGACCAGCTCGACGTTGAATTCATCCATCGGCTCGACGGGGAACGGCGCATGGGCGACCGCGGGCTCAGACATGGAGGTCCTCTCCGGACGGCGCTGATTGGGGCGCTTGTTGGGGATCATCGATCTCCTGGCGCAGCGCCTTGCCGGCCAGACGGGTGACGAACGTGGTGACCACGATGGTGGCGACCAGGCCCACCCCGAGCAGCACCCAGGAGCCAGTCCCCTTCGCGGTCTGGGCACCGCCGGCCAGCGCCGCGAGGCTCCCCGCCGCCTTGCCGTAGTAGACGTAGAGGAGCGTGCCCGGCAGCATGGCGATCGAGGCCACGAGATACGGCAGGAAGCCGACCTTGGTCAATCCCAGCGAATAGTTGAGCAGGTTGAACGGGAAGATGGGGGAGAGGCGCAGCAGCGCCACGATTTTGAAACCCTCGCGCCCGACCGCCCGGTCGATGGCGGCGAACTTCGCGTTGCCCGCGATCCTGCGCTCGATGGCTCCGCGCGCCACGTACCGGGCCACCAGGAAGGCCGCCGAGGCGCCGAGCGTGGCGCCGATCAGGGTGTAGATCGTCCCCTCCACCAGACCGAAGATGGCGCCGGCGGCGAGCGTCAGCAGCGAGCCGGGGATGAACGCCACGGTCGCCACGGCGTACCCGAGGATGAACACGACCGGCCCCCACACCCCCAGCCCCTCCACCCGCTGCGCGAACCGCGGCACGTAGGCCCCGGCCTGCCGTCCGGCGAGGATCAGGCCGGCCACGACCGCCAAGCCGATCACGATATAGAGGATGAGCTTGCCGCGGGACCTCGCAGACGGCGGCGTCGCCGGGGTATCGACGGCATCGGTGGATGCGCTCACGAAGGGCTCCTCTCTGGGATGAAGGGCCGGGCTTCCAACCGGCTCCGGAAACTCTACGTCCGCCACGGCCCGGGTGGATCACCCGGCCGTTCGCCCCTTTAGATGCCGCGACTTGCGGGCAGGATAGCACGCGGAGCGGCAAATCGTGCTGCACCGGAGAATGTGCCGCTTTGGCAAATTTACGGCATCACCGCGTCGGATTGTGGGTTGCAAACGGGTTGAGCCTGCCGTAGGCTGCGCACAGCCTGCATTTGGGGAGGGTCACTCATGAACAGAGACGAGATCCTGAAGACGGCCGATGAAGAGCGCGTCCGCTTCATGCGTTTGCAGTTCACGGACATCATGGGAGTCATCAAGAACGTCGAGATCCCGCGCAGCCAGTTCGAGAAGGCGCTGGACGGCCAGATCATGTTCGACGGCTCGTCGATCGAGGGGTTCACCCGAATCGAGGAGTCGGACATGCTGTTGACGCCCGACTACGAGACCTTCCGGGTCAATCCGTGGACCAACCCGGACGGCTCCAAGGTCGCCCGCATGATCTGCGACGTCTACCTGCCGGACGGCTCGCCGTTCCCGGGCTGCCCGCGCATGACGCTCAAGCGGCAGGTCGAGCAGGCCAAGAAGTTGGGCTACACCATGGTGGCCGGTCCGGAGGCCGAGTTCTTCCTCTTCCAGAAGGACGAATACGGCAACCCCAAGCTCGAGACCCACGACATCGGCGGCTACTTCGACCTCACTCCGGTGGACAAGGGGGAGGAGTGCCGGCGCGACATCGTGATCGTGCTGGAGGCCATGGGCTTCGAGGTGGAGGCGGCGCACCACGAGGTGGCGCCGGGCCAGCACGAGATCGACTTCAAGTACGACCAGGCGGTGAGCTGCGCCGACAACGTCACCACCTTCCGTTTCGTGGTGAAGAAGGTGGCCCAGGACCACGGCCTGCACGCCACCTTCATGCCGAAGCCAATCTTCGGCGTCAACGGCTCAGGGATGCACGTCCACCAGAGCCTGATGAACAAGAAGGGGGAGAACGCCTTCTATGACGCCAAGGCGGAATTCCAGCTCTCCAAGGTGGCGATGGGATACATCGGCGGCATCCTGGAGCACGCGCAGGGCTTCTCGGCGGTGACCAATCCGCTGGTCAACTCCTACAAGCGACTGGTGCCGGGCTATGAGGCGCCGGTCAACGTGGCCTGGTCGGAGAAGAACCGCAGCCCGCTGGTGCGCGTGCCGGCCAAGCGCGGCATGTCGACCCGCTGCGAGGTGCGCATGCCGGACCCCTCCTGCAACCCCTACCTGGCGCTGGCGGTGATGATGGCGGCAGGGCTCGACGGCGTGAAGCGCGAGCTGCACCCCGGGCCGCCGATCAACAAGAACATCTTCACCATGAGCAACCGCGAGAAGCGCCGCCTGCGCATCGGCCAGCTCCCCGCG
The DNA here is from genome assembly GCA_003223675.1 of Acidobacteriota bacterium. GTDB lineage: Bacteria > Acidobacteriota > Thermoanaerobaculia > Multivoradales > UBA5704 > DATARR01. The sequence goes on along the minus strand of QHVW01000080.1, from coordinate 833 downwards.
AACCTCTCCGAGGCGCTCGACGAGCTCGAGAAGGACGACGTCGTCAAGGAAGCCCTGGGCGACCACATCTTCGACAACTACCTCCGCGCCAAGCGCCAGGAGTGGAAGGAGTACATCTCCCACGTCCACCCCTGGGAGCAGGAGCGGTATCTAGGGGAGTACTGAGAAGGAGTATTGAGGGGGATTATTAAGGGGATTATTGAGGGGATTATTGAGGGGATATTGAGGCGTGTCAGCGCCCCCCTGGGACCGCCGGCGTCCTCGCCGGCCCTCTAACCAGTCTTTCCCATGCGCACGCGGATCTTCCAGCTCGACGCCTTCACCACCCGCCGCTTCGCCGGCAATCCGGCCGCGGTGATGCCGATGGATCGCTTTCTGGAGGATGCGGTGCTGCAGGCCCTGGCGGCCGAGAACAACCTCGCGGAAACGGCGTTTCTGGTCGCTGACGGCGGCGACTATCGCCTGCGCTGGTTCACGCCGACCACCGAGGTGCCGCTCTGCGGCCACGCCACGCTCGCCAGCGCGGCGGTGGTGATGGAGCGGCTCGAGCCCGGACGCGCCAGAGTGGTTTTCCACTCGGCGAGCGGACCCCTGACGGTGACGCGGACGGCTTCCAGTTACCGCATGGACTTCCCGGCGCGGCCCTCGCAGCCGGTCCCGGCGCCGCCCGGGCTGGCCGAAGCGCTGAGCGCCACCCCCGTCGAAGTGTGGGCCGACCCCTTCAACTACCTGGCACTGCTGGAGAGCGCGCCGGCGGTCCGTGAGCTGGCTCCCGACATCGCCGCGATCGCCCGTCTGGATCGCGGCGGGGTCATCGTGACCGCGCCCGGGGA
>QHVW01001066.1 GCA_003223675.1 Acidobacteriota bacterium | reverse complement strand
GGACGTTGCGGAAGGCGCCGACGGCGAAGAGCGCGGCGGTCTCCATCTCCACGACGATCGCGCCCTCGGCCCGCCTCGCCTGGATCTTGGAACGCGTCTCGCGGAAGATGGCGTCGGTCGTCCAGGTCTTGCCGAACAGGTACGGATCGCCCTGGCTCTCGAGCACCTCACGGAGGATCTCGAGACCGAGGGGATTCGCCGCCACCTCGCGTCCGGGCGGGAGGTAGTGATACGAGGTGCCCTCGTCACGAATCGCGGCGGTCGGAACGATGATCTGCCCCAATGGGATCGCCGGATCGAGCACCCCGGCGCCGCCGCAAGCGATGATCACTCTGGCGCCATGAGCGATCGCCCCCTCGAGCAGACCCGCAGACAAGGGCGCCCCGGAGCCCGCATGAAAGATGGCGATGCGGCGCTTGCGATAGGTGATCTCATAGATGGGGTGCTGCCCCATCTCGCTCCGCTGCGCGGTCAGCGGAACCAGGTTGTCGCGCAGGACGATGTCGTCGATGACGTCCTTGAAGAAACACGCCACCGCCAATTCCGGGAACGAGACCGGCGCGATCGTGTGGTGGGGCTCGATCAGCGTCGGCCTCTCCGGATCGAATTCGAGGATGGGGTAGTCGTGGGTCATGTTACTCCGCCAGAAGCTCGGCCTCTTCGTCGGTGAGGCTGTCGATCTGCTCGATCAGGAGCTCCTGGATCGCCGCGCTGAGCCGGCGGACGGTGGGGGATTCGAAGAGGAGGCGCAGGGGGATCTCGAGGCCCAGGGCGTCGTAGACGTGGGAGGTGAACTGAATGGCGAGGATCGAGTGCGCCCCCACGTCGAAGAGGTTGTCGTCGCGGCCGATCGGCCCGCGCCTCAGGAGGTCCTGCCAGATGCCGGCGACGAGCTCCTCGATCTCGGTCTCCAGATCGCCGCCGGGCTCGGCCGCGGGCGCCAGCTCGCCGGCCGGGAGGCGGGCGCGCAGGGCGCCGCGGTCCACCTTGCCGCTCGGAGTGAGCGGCAGGGCGTCGACGAGCGCGAAGTCGGCGGGCACCATATGCTCCGGCAGGACGCGGCGGAGGGCGTCGCGGAGCTCCCCCGCCTCCGGCCTGGGCCCCGGTCCCGCCGGCACCACGTAGGCGACGAGCCGCTCCTCCCGCGCCACCACCGCCGCCTCGCGGACCGCCGGATGGCTGGCCAGCGCCGCCTCGATCTCCCCCGGCTCGATGCGGAAGCCGCGCAGCTTCACCTGGTCGTCGGTGCGGCCGAGGAATTCGATCTCGCCGTCGACCGAGAAGCGCGCCAGGTCGCCCGTCCGATAGAGCCGCTCGCCGGGTCGGCCCAGCGGATGGGGGACGAAGCGCTCCGCCGTCAGGCCGGGCCGGCGGAGGTAGCCGCGCGCGAGGCCCGTCCCGCCGATGTAGAGCTCGCCGGGCACCCCCAGAGGCACCGGCTGGAGCTCCGCGTCGAGCAGCCAAATCCCCAGGTTCGCGATCGGGCGGCCGATGGGGACCGTGCGCCGGGCCGGCCCCGGCAGCGTCTTGTGCGCCGTCACGTCGACCGACGCCTCGGTGGGACCGTAGAGGTTGTGGAGCTCGGTGATCCCCGCCGGCCCGGGCGCGCCTCCGAGCAGCTCGTGGAAGCGCGCCGCGAGCTCGGCCGGCAGCGCCTCGCCGCTCGCCATCACCTGGCGGAGCGAGCGGCAGCGGCCGAGGCCCGTCTGCGATAGTTGCGCGAGGAAGACCTGCAGCATCGGCGGCACGAAGTGGACCGTCGTCACCCCCTGCTCCTCGATCCGCCGCATCAGGTAGGCCGGATCGCGCTGGCCGCCCGGCCGTGCCAGCACCAGCCGCGCGCCGACGACGATCGGCCAGAACAGCTCCCAGACCGACACGTCGAAGGAGACGGGGGTCTTCTGCAGCACGCGGTCGGCGGGCGTGAGGCCGTAGGCCCGCTGCGCCCAGGCGATTCGGTTGACGACGCCGCGGTGGGTGCTCATGACGCCCTTCGGCCGCCCCGTCGAGCCCGAGGTATAGATGACGTAGGCGAGGTTGTCCGCCCCGGCACCGCCGTCGAGCGGGGCCAGCAGGGGGTCGTCGGCGTCGCCCGCCGGGCCGGCTGCCGGCCCTGCAGCAGAATCGAGGTCGATCAGGCGGGCGCCCGCCCCCGCCACGGACGCGGCGAGGAGGTCGACCTGCGCCAGGAGCACCGGCTTCGCGACGCCGTCGAGCCCGTCCTCGATCATGAAGGCCAGCCGCTCCGACGGATAGGACGGGTCGAGCGGCAGGTAGGCGCCGCCGGCCTTCAGGATGGCGAGGAGACCCACGATGAGCGCCGGCGAGCGGTCGGCGCAGATCGCGACCGGATCGTCGACCCGCACCCCCAGCCGGCGCAGGCGGCGGGCCAGGCGGTTGGCGCGGGCGTCGAGCTCGCGGTAGGTGAGCGATTCGCTCTCGCCGACGACCGCCGTGGCGCCCGGCGTCAGCGCCGCCTGCCGCTCGATCCAACGGTGCAGCAGGGGTTCGGCGCCGCCGGACCCGCCGAACACCGCCGCGAGGTCCGCCGCCGTGTCGTTCAGCTCGACGGCCACCTGCTGCCGCTCGGCCGGCGACAGCAGCTCGATCTCCGCCACGCGGCGCGACGGGTCGTCCGCCGCCGCCGCCAGCAGGCGGAGGAAGTGCCCGGCGAGGCGCTCCATCGAGGTGCGGTCGAAGAGGTCGGTGCTGTACTCGAGCCCGCCGCCGAGCTCTCCCCCCTGCTCGGAGAGGGCGAGGCTCAGGTCGAAGCGGGAGACCCGGGCGGACGTGTCGAGCGGCTCGACCGCGAGACCGCGCAGGGTCAACGGGACCCGCGGCGTGCTGTTGAGCGCGAGCATCGTCTGCACCAGCGGCGGGCGGCTGCGGTCGCGCTCGACGTTGACCTCGTCCACGATGCGCTCGAAGGGGATGTCGGCGTGATCGTACGCCGCCAGGGCCGTGTGCCGCACCCGCGCCAGGAGCTCGGCGAAGCTCGGATCGCCGCCGCCGTCGGTGCGCAGGGCGAGCATGTTGAGGAAGACGCC
>QHVW01000079.1 GCA_003223675.1 Acidobacteriota bacterium | reverse complement strand
GACCAAGGAATCGCTGGCGAGCTCAAGGCCGCCTTCAAGGACGACCTCAAGGCCTGCGAGGAGGTGAAAGCCAAGTCCTGGGACCACGGGTACCACCTCTGGCACCGGACCCTCGACCGGGCGTGCTACCTGCTGAGTGGGCAGTTGTGAGGGGGAGAAAGAGCACGGACGACCACAGACTGGTAGGGACTACCACGGACAGCCTCAGACCTCCGCGCCGTCCGTGCCGGTCCTTGATCGTCCGTGCCCGTCCGTGTTCTTCCCCTCCCGAGTAGAATACCCCCATGACCATCGCCACCCCCACCCAGCCCGCCGCCCGTCCTCGCACCGTCCGCGCTCCCCGCGGCTCCGAGATCTCCTGCCGCGGATGGCAGCAGGAGGCGGCTCTGCGGATGCTCATGAACAACCTCGACCCCGAGGTGGCCGAGCGGCCGGAGGAACTGGTGGTCTATGGCGGCTCGGGGAAGGCGGCGCGCAACTGGGAGTGCTTCGAGGCGATCGTCGAGACCCTGCGGCGGCTGGGGAACGAGGAGACCCTGCTCGTGCAGTCCGGCAAGCCGGTGGCGGTGTTCCGGACCCACGCGGAGGCCCCCCGGGTGCTGATCGCCAATTCGCTGCTCGTCCCCCACTGGGCCACCGCGGACGAGTTCCGCCGCCTGGAGGGGCTCGGCCTCACCATGTACGGCCAGATGACCGCCGGCTCGTGGATCTACATCGGCACCCAGGGGATCCTCCAGGGCACCTACGAGACCCTCGCCGAATGCGCCCGCCAGCATTTCGGCGGCTCGCTGGCCGGCCGGCTCACCGTCACCGCGGGCCTCGGCGGCATGGGCGGCGCCCAGCCGCTCGCCGTCACCATGAACGAGGGGGTCTGCCTGGTGGCCGAGGTCGACCGCTCCCGCATCGAGCGCCGGCTGGCCACCCGCTACCTCGACACGGTCGCCCCGGACATCCCGGCCGCCATCGAGCGGGCGCTCGCGGCCCGCGACCGCCGGGAGGCGATATCGATCGCCGTCGAGGCGAACGCCGTCGATCTCCTGGAGCACCTGGTGTCGACCGGTCTCGTTCCAGACGCGCTGACCGACCAGACCTCCGCCCACGACGCCCTGCAGGGATACGTGCCGCACGGCATCCCCTACCCCGAGGCCCTCCGCCTGCGCCAGGAGAATCCGAAAGCCTACATCGCCCGCTCCATGGCCTCGATGGCGGCCCACGTGCGGGCCATGCTCACCCTCCAGGAGCGGGGGGCCGTCACCTTCGACTACGGCAACAACCTGCGCGGGCAGGCGCTGGCGGCGGGGGAGCCCCGGGCCTTCGATATCGGCGGCTTCGTGCCGCTGTTCATCCGCCCCCTGTTCTGCGAGGGCAAGGGGCCGTTCCGCTGGGCCGTCCTCTCCGGCGATCCGGAGGACCTCGCGGCCACGGACGACGCGATCCTCGCCACGTTTCCCGAGGACGCGGCGCTGGCGCGGTGGATCCGGCTGGCCCGCGAGCGGGTCGCCTTCCAGGGGCTGCCGGCGCGCATCTGCTGGCTGGGCTACGGCGAGCGCGCCCGGGCGGGGAAGGTGTTCAACGATCTCGTGGCCTCGGGGCGAGTCAAGGCGCCGATCGTGATCGGCCGCGATCATCTGGACTGCGGCTCGGTCGCCTCGCCCAACCGGGAGACGGAGGGGATGCGCGACGGCTCGGACGCGATCGGCGACTGGCCGATCCTCAACGCGATGCTCAACGCGGTCAACGGCGCCACCTGGGTCTCGGTCCACCACGGCGGCGGCGTGGGCATCGGCTACTCGCTCCACGCGGGCATGGTGATCGTGGCCGACGGCACGGCGGAGGCGGCGCGCCGGCTGGAGCGGGTCCTCACCGGCGATCCCGGCATGGGCGTGGTGCGCCACGCCGACGCCGGCTACCCGCAGGCGATCGCCCGTGCCCGCGAGCGCGGCGTGGACCTGCCGATGCTCCCCCAGTGAAACCCGAGACCCGCGAGCCGGCGTGGCGGACGGCGGCCGAGGTCCTCCTGGTCGCCGGCCTGGTGGCGGCGCCGCTGCTGCTGCGGGACGCCTGGGCCGCCCTCGCCGTCCTCCTGCTCTCCAGCGTCTGGCTCTGGATGCGCCCGGCGCGCGAGCGGCGCATCGCCGGCCCCATCCTGGGCCTGGCGGTCGCGGCGCTGATCGCGGGCTGGGCGGCCGGCCGTCTCGAGCGTCCCGCGCGGGCGGAGCGCATCCGCGAGACGCGCCGGGAGTACGAGAGGATCTGGGAGGATCTGCGGGCCACCGCCGGCAAGGCGGCGGCGATCGTCCAGGTGCCCGCCCGGGCGCCGCAGGCCTCGCTCGACGCCGACAGCCGGCTCACCCCGCGGGACCGCCTCAACGCCTTCAGCGCCCTGGAGAAGATCGAGATCGAGGAGGGGAAGGGGCGGCGCGCCCTGCTGCTGCTCGATCCGGACGGCGTGCCGGTCGCCTGGGCGGGGGAGGGGCTGCTCCACGAGCTGCCGCAGGAGCTGCCGCGCGCGGGCCCCTACTACCGGGCGAGCTTCAGCGCCGTGACCCTGCTCGTGCTCAAGCCGATCGGCGACGCCCGGCGACCCTGGAGAGTTGCCGCCGGCGTGAGCTTCCCCACGGACACCCTGCCGTTCCCCCGCTCGCGGCCGGCGCGCTGGACGGTGGTGGACGATCCCGACCAGGCGATCCCCGGCACCGAAGTCGTCGCCCTCTCCGGCACTCCCAAGCTCGTGGTGGACCGCGCCCCGGGGACCGCCCCTCCCGGGGGCTGGCCGCTGGCGGACCGCGTGGCCTGGATCGCCATCGGTCTCGCCCTCCTGTCCGTCGCGGTGCTCCGCCTGCTGCGGATCGTGCTGCCCGGCGGCGGACCGCTGCTCGCCGACGACCGGCCGCTGCGCCTGGTCAGCCCCCTGGCGGCGGGCGGCCTGATCGCGCTGGGAGCGGCGCTGGCCGTCCCGCCCCATTCGGTGGGAGTGCTGCTGGCCGGCCTGTGGGTAGCCGCCCTGGGAGCCTGGTCCCGCTCGTGGAAGGAGAGCCGGCTGCCGGTCTGGCTCAAGGGGGCGGGCGCGGTCGGGGCGCTCTTCCTCGCCGCCTGGGGGATCCAGCGCCTCTGGGGACCGCTCGACTTCTCCGACGGCATCCTGGTCTCCACCGGCGCGTTCGCCCTGCGGCTCGGGCTCACCGGCGCCGCCTTCGGCCTCTTCTGCCTCGCCGGACGCCGCGGCGAGCTGCCGGAGGGGAAGCCCCGGGACCGCGTGGCCTGGATCTCCGTGGCCTTCCTGCTGGGCGGCGCCGCCCTCTGTGACCGTCCGCTCTTCGCCCTGCCCCTGCTCGCCGCGGGCGGCGCGCTCGCCGCCATCTACGCCGACCAGCGGCGGCTGCGCGAGGGGCTTGCCCTCACCGGTTTGGTCCTGATGGCTATTTTCGCCGCCGCCGGGACGGGGGAGACGGCCTACCGGCTGCGGCTGGGCGAGCACGCGGGAAATGAGCTCCTGACCCGCCTGTCGCCCCCCAGCGACGGCCAGATCGCGGCCGTCTCGGGCGAGATCCGCCGGCATTTCGAAGGGCAGGACCTCGAACGGGTGATCCCCCGGACCCCCATCGGGCTCGACTACCAGGACCTCGCCTACGTCCTCTGGCGGGGCTCCCCCCTCGCCCGCTACCACGCGCTCTCGGCCCTGGTGGTGCAGCGGGAGAACGCGCCCCCCTCCTTCTTCTCCTTCGGCATGCCGCTCTCCGATCAGGGGATCGTCAACACGGAGCGCCTGGCCGACCTGAGCCTGCCGCGGTGGGAGCCCCGGAATCTGATGATCTCCGGCGCCGTCCCCCTGCGTTTCGCCGGCCGCTCCTGGGGGACCGTCCGCTACTGGCTGCTGCCGCGTCCAGGCTTCGAGGCGCGCGATCCCCGGCGCCTGAGCGAGGTGGACGTCGGGTTGCTCAAGGGGGGACCGGGGACCGCCGCCATCGAGGAGATCGCCCAGCCGGCGCTCTACGCCCTCTACGCGCCGGACGGCCGCGCCGCCCTCTCCCCCTGGGAGGAGGACCCGCCGCTCCCCGCCGAGCTGCTCCGCTCCAAGGGGCGTCCGGCGCAGGCGATGGTGGCGACTCCTGCCGGCTCGTCGCGCGCCTGGGCCCGCGCCTCGGCCCCGGGGTGGGAGGTGGTCTACCTGCCGTTCCAGACGCCGACCGAGGCCCTGGAGCGCACCGGCAACTGGAGCCTGGGGGTGCTCATCCTGCTCGCCCTCTCCGCGCCCCCGCTCCTGCTGCTGGCGCTCCCCCGCGCCGCCTTCCGCGATCTGGTGAGCCGCACCCTGCGCTCCTACTCGAAGCGGCTGATGATCGTCTACACGGTCCTCCTCCTGATCCCGCTCGTCCTCCTCTACTTCGTGCTGGTGCGCTCCATGGAAGAGCGGCTCAAGCGCGACCAGCGGGCGGCCGGCGAGGCGGCCCTGAGCTCGGCGCAGCAGCTCCTGGGCGAGAAGCTGCTCGAGATCCCCCCGGGCTTCGGCGTCGACACCGTCTTCGGCGACCAGCTCCTGATCTACACCTCCGGCGTCGTCCGCCACGAGGTGAACCTCTACTGGGGGAGCGCCATCCACGCCTCCAGCCGGCACGAGCTGTTCACCGCGGGCCTGCTCCCCAAGCGCATCCCCGGCGAGATCTTCCGCCGCCTGGCCCTCCTGGGCTACGGGCTCGACTCGCGCTCCAACCGGGTGGGGGACAGCACCTATCTGGAGATGTATGCCCCCCTGCGCGTGCCCGGCGGCGGCACCTCCGGCGACGAGCGGCTGTTCCTCTCCATCCCCCTGCTCGCCCAGCAGGAGGAGGGGGCGCGCCAGCTCGCGCAGCTCCGCCGGCAGGGGCTGCTGGTGACCGCGGCCCTCTTCACTCTGCTGGTCGCCGTGGGCCGGCGTCTCGCCCGCA
>QHVW01001065.1 GCA_003223675.1 Acidobacteriota bacterium | reverse complement strand
CGCCGACTACCGCGACAATACCGATGTCGTGGACTTCGAGATCAAGGACGACGGCGTCCTCCTGCGCACCAGCGCCGGCGAGGAATTCCGCGCCCGTTTCCTGGTCGACGGCACCGGCCACAAGTCGGTGGTGGCCAACAAATTCGGTCTGCGCCCCGCGGTGCCGGACCTGCGCACCCAGTCGCGCACCATCTTCACCCACATGGAGGGGCTCGAGCGGTTCGACGACACGATCCCGCCGGAGGAGCGGCCCGGCCTCTCCCGCGGCTGGTACGAGGGCACGCTGCACCACATGATCGACGGCGGCTGGTTCTGGGTCATCCGCTTCGACAACGTCCCCGGCTCCGAGAGCAAGATCACCAGCGTCGGCCTGACGCTCGACATGCATAAGTACCCGCAGCGGAACGACGTCACCCCCGAGCAGGAGTTCCACGAGATCGTCTCGCGCTACCCGAGCATCGCCAAGCACCTGGAGAAGGGCGTGGCGGTACGCCCCTGGGTGGGCACGGGCCGGCTGCAGTTCTCGGCCACGGACAGCGTGGGCCCGCGCTGCTTCCTGATGTCGCACGCCCACGGCTTCATCGACGCGCTCTACTCGCGCGGCATGATCAACACCTTCGAGCAGATCCACGCCCTGGCGCCGCGCCTCATCCAGGCGCTCAAGGACGACGACTTCTCGCCCGAGCGCTTCGACTATCCGCGGCGGCTCCAGCAGTCGATGATCCGCGACAACGACCGCATGGTCTTCAACTCCTTCCGCTCCTTCGCGACCTTCGACACCTGGAACGCCTGGCTGCGGCTCTGGCTGATCAACATCATCTTCGGCGACCTGCGCATGTTCCGGATCTGCCTCCGCTACCTGATGACGGGCGACAAGGCCGAATTCGCGCGCCTGGACGACGATCCGCTGCCGATGATGGGCGACGAGGGGGAGAGCCTGATGGAGGACCTCTACCGCACCGGCGACGAGATCTTCAACCGCTGGGATGCCGGTGAGCTCACCGCCCAGGAGGCGGCGGCGGCCATCTTCCAGATGCTCGGCGAGGCCAACCTGCCGCCCATCCACGCCTGGAGCGATCCCGAGTCCTGCCACCTCGACTTCCTGCCCGAGAAGCTCGGCCAGATGGTCGGCTGGGGCATGACCGCCGCCCCGCCGTCGATCGCCCGCATGTTCGACTTCGACCCCTCGGTGCTCGCCAAGCTCCCCCCGCAGCCGACCGTGGTGGAGGAGCCGGAGATGGTCGCGGCGGTGGCATAAGCCTTCCTCCTCCCGCCCTGGAAGGGCGGATATTCCCCAGCCTGGGGTTTCAACCCCAGGCTGGGGGGTGGGTTTACTCTCGTCGCGCATTCTGGTAAAATCCTCTCCATGATCGAAGTCCCCTACGAGACGCTGAGAGAGCGGTTGGACGAATACCTGGAGCGGGCCCGCCAGGGGGAGAGGATTGTCATCACCGAGCGGGGACGCCCGGTCGCCCAGTTGGTCCCAGGCGATGCGGAAAGCAGAGTCATCCAGCGGGCCTGGGAATTCGTCAAGGCCGGGGGCGCTCACTGGGCTGGAGGCAAGCCCGAGATATCGCGGCAAAGACCGCGCCTCAGAGGGGGCAAGAGCGCTTCGGACATCATTCTGGAAGACCGTGGGCGGTGATCCTCTACCTGGACACCAGCAGCCTCATCAAGCTCTACGTCGAAGAACCAGGCACATCCGAGGTCGAGCGCCAGTTCGATGAGGCGTCACTCGTCTGTACCTCTGTGGTCGCATACGCCGAGGCTCGGAGCGCTCTCGCCCGCCTTTGCCGAGAGGGCTCTCTACCACCCGAAGAGCACACCCGCACCAAAGCCAATCTCGACCAGAACTGGACGGACTATCTCACCGTCGACGTCACACCGGAAGTCTGGCGGGCTGCCGGTGACCTCGCGGAAGCGCATGCCCTCCGTGGCTGTGACAGCATCCATCTCGCCTCCTTTCTCCACCTGGTCCGGACAGATCTCGGTGAGCCCGTCCTGTTTTCGTCCTTCGACGATCGGCTGAGACGAGCATCTCGGAGGGAGATCGAGGTGGTGCTTATGCGTGAAGACGTGGAGTGGGGTCTTCGTGGGGAGAGCTAGTTTTCAGCATGAGCATTATTGTCAGCCTACAGGAGCTCCTGCAGGATCCAGAGGCTCTGTTGGATCGGGTTGAGGCCGGGGAACATCTCGTCGTGGTCCGTGACGGCCATCCGGTCGCCGAGCTCCGGCCCGTCCCTGTGCCCCAGCCTGGTCCGCGACCGTTCGGCCTCTGTAAAGGGGCGTTCACGGTCCCAGACGACTTCGAAACACCGTT
>QHVW01000165.1 GCA_003223675.1 Acidobacteriota bacterium | reverse complement strand
TGGTGCAGCTCTTCGGCGGCTGCCCGCCGGGCACCAACGTCCCCCTGGACACCCACCGCCTCCACTACTCGGAGATCACGGTGAAGAGCGCCTACCACCACCGGCCAGCGACCTTCCAGCGCGCCCTCGACCTCCTGGCGAGCGGCACGCTCCACCCGGAGGCCCTCCTCTCCGCCGAGCGCCCCCTCTCCGAGCTCGAAGCCGCCCTGCGCAGCATGCGGCGGCGGGAGGCCCTCAAAGTAGTCATCCGTCCGTAGGCTGATTCCTCTTCTTTTCCCCCTTCGCCGCGCCGAGGCTTGCCAGATTCCAAAAACATAGCCATAATCGAATGTGAGGGCTCTTTTTTCTCAAAGGAGGTTTGCCATGGCTCTTCCTTCTGCGCGTCGATGGGCTCCCTGGTTGCTCGTCCTCCCTCTGCTCGCCCTGGGATGTAACCGGCAGAGCCCCACCGAGCCCACCAGCTCCTCTCCGAAAATCGCGGCGGCCTCCGCCGACACCACCGGAAACGCGGCGACCGGCGGCACGGTCATCGACAAGTCCCATGGGGGGAACGGGGGCGGGAACGGCCAGGGTCATGGCGGCAACGGCGGCGGCAACGGTCACGGCCATGGCGGCGACCTGAGCCTCCAGATCGATCCCTCCACCTGGAACACCAACTGGGTCAACGCCAGCGGCAACGTCCAGGCCTTCGTGCGCGGCAGCGACGCGGGCAAGATCGACCTCGGCTCGATCGTGCTGGTGGGCGACGGCGGCAAGACCCTCGATCCGCGCGCGACCCGCTACGCCGGCGGCCAGGTGGTGGCGACCTTCTCCAAGTCCGACGCCTTCAAGCTGCTGGACAGCCCCAAGCCCGGCGACCAGAAGACGGTGACGCTGCGCTTCAACGTCGGCACCGGCTCGAGCGCCACCAAGACCGAGCTGACGGACAGCGTGCGGATCGTGGGGGATGGCGGCGGTGACGACGGAGGTGGCGGCCAGGGCGAGACCAGCCTCCAGATCCAGCCGGACGACTGGAACACCAACTGGCAGCACAGCTCGGGCCAGGTCCACGCCTTCCTCCGCGGCGGCGACCTCTCCCAGGTCGACCTCACCACCGTGCGACTCGTGGGGGACAAGACGGGCGCCGATCCGGTCAAGCCCCTGGACGTGCGGCTGGTCGGCCATCAGATCGCGGCCCGCTTCTCCCAGAGCGCGGCCTTCGCGACCCTGAACGACCCCCACGCCGGGGAGCGGCACACGGTGAAGATCACCTTCAAGGCGGACGGCAAGAGCGTCGAGCTGTCCGACGTCATCCACGTCGTCGGCCGCCCGTAATCCCGAATCAAGGGGGCGGCCCACGTCGGGCCGCCCCTCGCTCACCCCCTCCATCGCTGCTGCCGGTTCCGGTGGAAGCTGGAACGCAACTACTCCGCGAGCTGGCGCGCTTGGGTCGCTCCGCCTTCCTGTGGCATCATGGTGGTGTACCCGAGCGTCAGAGGGGGTGAGCCTTTTCGGCTTTTATTCCGCTCGTTTTGGAGGTGAGAGTATGAGCAGGATCCTCGCCGGGCTGACCATCGTCCTGTCTGCGGCCCTTCCAGCGGCCGCCGTCACCCAGGGGGTCGTGGACGCGGTGGTGAACGGGAGCTCGGTCGGCGCCACGGTCTCGCTGCCGGGCGGCTTCGGCGCTGACGTCACTCTGAGCTTCGAGAACGTGACGGGGCTCAACCTCACGAGCCTCGGAGTCTCGGCCCAGTTGATCAACCCCACCGATCCGGCCCTCCTCGCGCGCCTGCCGGCCGGCTCGGTGCCCCTGGCCTTCCCGGTGCTCCTGCGCATCGAGCCTCCGGCGGCGGGCGGGCTGTCCTTCCGCGGCATCACGAGCCTCGACGTCCACACCCACAACCTGCAGTACATCGCCGGCTGCCCGCTGCGCATCTACTCGGCGCATGCCGGGGAGCCCTTCAAGGACATCACCGCCAGCATGGGGGCCGGCAGCTACCGGGTCCGCGGCACGGAGGGTGGCTTCTCGGACTTCCTGATCGTCGCCGACACGCGGCCGGTGGATCAGGTCATCCAGGCCAAGCTCGGCGCGCTGGACGAGGAGCTGAACGAGTACGCCGGCTCCCTGCCCGGGCCCCTCTACAACGATCTGTCCGCCCGCCTGGCGGCGGTCCGTGACGACATCGCGCTGGCGGCGACGGCGGCGGCGGTCCAGGAGATCGACGGCTTCCTCGCCGTCGTCCAGCAACACAGCGGCACGGACATCCCGGACGTCTGGCGGGCGGCCCGCGACGTGGAGAACGTGGCCGGCTACCTGCGCGCGGGCGCGATGACGCTCCGCTTCAGCCTCGGCCTGAAGAGCGGGCTCGGGCTCTGACGCGAGAGCGGCGATGCCGGCACGGCTGACCGTCCACTTCCCGTCCCGTCCGGCCCGGGTCTACCTGCTGCCGGACAGCCGCGAGACGGTCGTCGGTCGCGATTCGGACTGCGACGTGATGCTGGACGACGACCGTGTCTCCCGGCGCCACGCCGTCCTCTCCTGCGACCCGTCGGGATGGTCGATCGCCGACGCCGGCAGCAAGAACGGTACGTTCATCGGCGGCGTGCTGGTCGAGAGCCGTCCCCTTCGGGAGCAGACCTGGATCAGCTTCGGCGGCCTGATCGCCCGCTTCGAGACGCTGTCGCTCCCGGTCGAGCGGATGGAGGAGGAGCGGCGGCGGCGGCTGACCACGTCGCTCGATCTGCGGCGTGGCCTCGTCCCCGGATTGGGTTTGGGTGAGCTGCTGCCGCGGGTGGTGGCCTCGATGCTCGAGATGACGAACGCCGAGCGCGGCTTCCTGCTGTTGGCGAGCCCCCAGGGGGACCTGGAGGTGGCGGCCCGCTCGGGGCTGGCCTGGGAGGACTTCAGGGCGGAGGAGTTCGGCGGCAGCCTCGGCGCGGTCCAGCGGGCTCTGGCCACCGGCAGCCCGGTGGTGAGCACGGACGTCCGTTCGGACGCCGAGCTGGGCGGGCGGGCGAGCGTCATCAGCACCGGCATCCGCGCCCTTCTCTGCGTGCCCGTCCACGCTCTCGACCGGCTGATCGGCGTGATGTACGCCGACAGCCGGAAACTGGGGGCGGCGTTCACCGAGCTGGACCTGGAGATCCTGGAGGCCCTGGCCGCCCAGGCGGGGCTCGCCATCGCCGTGGCGCGCCTCGACGCGGAGCTCAAGGGGCTGGCGCACCGGATCGCGGAGACCCCGGGAGCCGACCCCGCCCTGCGCGAGCGGCTCGCCGGCGAGGTCTCCGCCGTCCTGGAACGCTCGCTGCAGGTGGCCCGGCCGACCTCCGGATGGGCGGGCGGCCTCGCGGCGCAGGCGCCTCCGCCCGCGGATAGACCCTAAAGGCCTGGCGCGATGGATACCCCGCCACCTTCGCCACGCCAGACCCCGACCCGCACCGCCGACGGCTCGATCCAGCGGCTCGCGGCCGGGGCGCGGCTCGCCGGCCGCTACCGCATCCTGGAGCTGGTGGGCGTCGGCGGCATGGGCATGGTCTACAAGGCCTGGGACGAGCAGCTCGACCTGGCCGTAGCCCTCAAGGTGCTGCGCCCCGACCTGGCGCGGGACGCGCGGCGGCTGGAGCGCTTCAAGCAGGAGCTGGTGCTCGCCCGCCAGGTGAGCCATCCCAACGTGGTGCGCACCCACGACCTCGGCGGTGACGGCGAGATCGTCTTCCTCACCATGGACTTCGTTCCCGGCCGCTCGCTGGACGAGGTGCTCGGCGAGGAGGGGAGGCTCGACCCGGAGCGGGCGGCCGGCATCGCCCGGCAGATCGCCTCGGCGCTCGCGGCGGCCCACGAGGCGGGCGTAGTGCACCGCGACCTCAAGCCCGGCAACGTCCTCGTCGACGGGTCCGGCCGGGCCGCGATCACCGATTTCGGCATCGCCCGCTCGCTCGCCGGCGCCGGTCCCGGCCCGACGCTGCCCGGCACCGTCGTGGGCACGCTCGACTACCTGTCGCCGGAGCAGGCCCGGGGGGGCGTGGTGGACGGGCGGAGCGATCTCTATGCGCTGGGCATCCTGCTCTACGAGATGCTGACCGGGAAGCTCCCTTTCGCGGGCGGCTCCGACGCGGAGGTGCTCGCGCAACGCCTCACCGGCGCCACGCGGGACCTGCGCTCGGCCGGGGTCGAGGTGCCGCGAGCGCTCGCCGAAATCGTCCGCCGGCTGCTGCAGCGCGACCCGGAACGGCGCTACCAGAGCGCGCGGGAGGTGCTCGCCGACCTCGGCCGCCTCCGCATCGCCAGACGCCTCCCGTGGCGGTGGGTCGCGCTGGCCGCCGGCGGCGTCCTCGTCCTGATCGTTGTGGGCTGGACCCTCCGGGAGCGCGCCCGCGTCGCGCCGCGCGGTCCCGCCGCGCCGCCGAAAGCCACCGCGCCGCGTCACGCCGTGGCGCTGCTGCCGCTGGCGGACGAGACCGGCCGGCAGGACCTCGCCTGGGTGGCCTCGGGCCTGCCGGAGATGCTCGCCACCTCCCTCGCCGAGGGGCACGGGCTGCGGGTGCTGGACAGCCAGCGGGTCTTCCGCACCCTGGAGAGCCTCAAGCTGCCGCCCGGTCCGCTGGGCGAAGCCGACGCGCGGCGCCTCGCCGAGCTGCTCGACGCCGACCGGCTCGTCGCCGGCCGCGTGCATGCCGCGGGGGGACGGCTGCGCATCGACCTCTCGCTGGTGAAGGCGGACCTGCCGGGCCTGCCGGCGCAGCCCCTCCACGACGAAGCGGAGCCGGCGGCAGCCTTCCAGCTCGTCGACCGGCTCGGCGCGAGCCTGCGCGCTCGCCTCGACGCGCCCGCAGCCGGCGCCGGCCCGGTCCCCAGCCGGTCGCCGGTGGCGCTCTCCGCCTACGCGACGGGCTCCGGCGCCCTGCGGCGCGGCGACGCCCTGTCGGCGGTGGCGTCCCTGGAGCGCGCCGTGGCGGACGACCCGCGGTACGGCGCCGCCTGGGTGCAGCTCGCCCGCGCCCGCGACGCGCTCGGCCGGCGCGACGCGGCCCGGGAGGCGGCGCGGCGGGCCGTGGAGACCCTGGGACCGGGCGAGGGCCGGAGCGCCTACGAAGCGCGGGCCGTCGAGGCGCGCCTGTCCGGACGGCCGGAGAGGGCGCAGGAGATCCTCGCCCGGCTCGCCGAGCGTTACCCCGAGGACGCCGAGGCCCGGGTGGAGCTGGCCGAGGCCTACGGCGAGCAGGGGAGCCTCGACCGCGCCATCCCCGCTCTCGAAGGCGCGGTGCGCCTCGCGCCCCACCACCCCCGCGCCTGGTATCTCCTCGCCAAGTACTCGATCCTCGCCGGCAACGCCCGCCGGGCCGTCGACGACTACCTGGTGCACGCCCTGGTGGTGCAGAACCAGCTCGGCAGCGAGGAGGGGCGGGCCGACGTGCTCAACGCCTTCGGCGTGGCGTTCCGCAAGCTCGGGGAGATGGCGCGGGCGGCGGAGAGCTACGAGCAGGCCGCGGCCATCCGTCGGCGCATCGGCGACCAGCGCGGCTACGCCACGACCCTGCGCAACCTGGCCACCATCCACCTCGTCCGCGGCGAGTACGCGGCAGCCCAGCGGCAGCTCGAAGAGGCGCTGCCCCTGCTCCAGCGGGTGGGCGACGGTCCCGGGGTCGCCGATCTCTACAACGACTTCGGCGTGCTGGCCGAGGAGCGCGGCGAGTACGAGCAGGCCCTCGGTCATTACCAGCGCGCCCTGCGCGTCCGCCGCGATCTGGGCAACGACCACGCCCTCGCCCAGAGCTTCGGCAACGTCGGCTACGCCTGCTACCAGCTCGGGCGCTACGACGACGCCCTGGTCTACTGGCGCCAGGGGCTCGACCTGGCCCGGAAGAGTGGCGATCCGAACGGTGTCGCCGTGGCCACCCAGAACCTGGGCCTGCTCCAGTTGGCGCGCGGGGACTGGGACGACGCCGTCAAGTCCTTCATCAGCTCCTTGAGCACGAGCCGCGAGCTGGATATGAAGGAAGGGATCGCCGCCTCCCTGGGCCAGCTCGGGCGGCTGGCCCAGTACCAGGGGCGCCCCGCCGCCGCCCTCTCCTCCTATGCGGAGGCCCTGGGCGTGCTACGCGAGCTGGACGACCGGCGGGGTCTCGCCGAGTTCACCCTGGCCCAGGCCGAGGTGGAGATCGAGCTGGGGCTCGGGACGGCCGCCGACGAGCATCTGCGCGCGGCCGCTGCGCTGCTCGAGGCGGGGAAGAACCGCGAGCAGCAGGCCGAGCTGGAACGGCTCCGCGGGGACTGGCACCTGCTGCGCGGCGAGCCCGACGCAGCGCGGGAGGTGCTGCGCCGCGCCGTGACCCACGCCGAGGAGAGCCACAGCGTCGTCGAGTCGCTCGACGCCCGGCTCTCGGCCGCCGAGGCGGAGCTCGCCGCGGGCCGCGCGCGGGCGGCGCTCCCCGGGCTGGAGCGGCTCCGCGCGCAGACCGAGGCCCTGGGCAACGCCCGGCTGCGCCTGCTCGCCGCCGAAGCCGTGACGCGGGCGGCGCTCGACGCGGGCAACCTCGAGCGCGCCCGCGACGCGGCGCGGGCGGGCCTCGACGTGGCCGCCGCCTGTGGCGGATACTCCGGGGCCTACCGCCTGCACCTGCTGCTGGCGCGGACCGCGGAGCGCGCGGGGCGGCGGGACGAGGCCGTGGCCGAGCGCGGCCGGGCCGCCGCGGAGATCGCCCGGGTCGGCCGTGACCTCGGGCCCGAGCCACGGAAATCCTTCAACCACATCGCGGAGGACTGGGACCTTGCGGACCGGAACGGAAGCGGCCGGAAGGCCGCAGGAGAAGGTGGAGGATCCGGGAGACGCGGCGCCGGCTAGCCCCCCGGATCCCATGCACGAGATCGTCGATCGCGTGCGTCACATCACGCGGGAGAACGAACGGCTGTTCCAGCGGCTGATCGAGGGGGAGCGCCGCTTCCGCGGCCTCGCCAAGGCGGTCTGGAAGGTGCAGGAGGACGAGCGGCGCCGGCTCGCCCGCGAGCTGCACGACGGGCTCGGGCAGACCTTGACGGCCCTCACCAACCAGCTCGAGCGCCTGCAGCAGAAGCTCGGCGAGCGCGACGACGCCGCCGAGCTGGCGCCCCGTCTCGCCGACTCGGTGGAGATGGCCCGCCTGGCCCTCAACGAGAGCCGCGAGCTCTCGCGCCTGCTGCGTCCCCCGGTCCTCGACGACCTCGGCCTGGAGGCGGCCCTCTCCTGGCTCGCCCGCACCCTGGAGCAGCGCGCCGGCCTGCGCGTCGAGCTGACCCTCTCCGGGCTCGCGGAGCGGCTCGACCCGGACCTCGAGACGCTGGTCTTCCGTCTGGTCCAGGAGGCGCTGACCAACGTGCTCCGACACGCCGGCGCCGACCGTGCCCAGGTGGCAGTATCCCGCGCCGGAGGGCTCCTCGAGCTGCGGATCTCCGACGGCGGGCGGGGGTTCGATCCGGACGCCACCCTGGTGGGCCGCGAGACGGCGACCGGCCTGGGGCTGCGCGGCATGCGCGACCGGCTCGAGCTGTTCGGCGGCCGCCTGGAGATCGCCTCCGCGCCGGGCCGGGGGACGCTCGTCTCGGCCGCGGTCCCCCTGCTGGAGGCGCCCTGATGGCGCGCCTGCGCGTGCTGGTCGCGGACGATCACACCATCGTGCGCAAGGGGCTGGTGAGCCTGCTCGCCGAGAGCGGCGAGTGCGAGGTGGTGGCCGAGGCCGCGGACGGCCTCGAAGCCGTGGAGAAGGCCCAGGCCACGCGGCCGGACGTCGCCATCCTCGACCTCGCCATGCCCCGCCTGTCGGGCCTCGAAGCGGTGCGGCGCATCCACGAGGAGCTGCCCCAGACCCGCGTCCTCGTCCTCACCGTGCACGAGGAGGAGGAATACGTCCTCCCCCTCGTGCGCGCCGGCGCCTCCGGCTACCTGATCAAGGACAGCGCCGTGGCCGAGCTGCTGGCCGCCGTGCGCGCCCTCCACGCCGGCCACGGCTACTTCGGCCCGCAGGCCGCGCGGGTCCTCGCCGAGCAGTACCGCCGTCCGGAGCGCGCCGGCGACGACCCCTACGGCGCCCTCTCCCCCCGCGAGCGCGAGGTCTTCCACCTCGTGGTCGACGGCCGGACCACCAAGGAGATCGCCCGCGCCCTGGGGATCAGCGTCAAGACCGCCGACAACCACCGCTACCGCCTGATGGAGAAGCTGGGCGTCCACAACACGGCGGAGCTGGTGCGCTACGCGGCGCGGCGCGGTCTGCTGGCGTAGGACCCTCGCCTGAGGGATTTCCCCCACGTCTCCTGGGGATCTCTCCCCCTGCCCACCGGGCCCCCGGGCCGGTTAGCCTGCCTGCAAGAGGAGGACGACCGATGAACGCGCCCCGTTTCCTTGCCATCGCCTCAGTAGCAGCACTACTGCTCCTACTCGGCGCTCCCGTCTCCCAGGCCGCGACGCCGGCCGCGGGGACCGTGTCCGAAAGCCAGCCCACGGCGACCTGGGCCGGGAGCTACACCCCCCCGCTCGCCGCAGTCGGGTGCAGCGGCCCCAACGACTCGAATTGCGACAGCTTCCGGCTGACCATCGTCCCCCCGTCCCATCCGTTCACCGTGCAGGTCACCTTGCACGTCAACACCGGCGACGACTGGGACCTCAAGGTCTATGATCCCGCCGGCAACGTCGTGGCCACCTCCGGCAACGCGGGGGGGCAGGACGAGGTCACGGTGCTGACCGACCCCGCGGCGGGGACCTACACGGTCCAGGCGGTCAACTTCTCCGGCCTCCAGGCGACGTTCGGGGTGGCAACCCTCGCGGCGCGGAGCAACGACGCGGCGTCTCCGGGCTCGGGCCCGACGCCCACCTACTCGATCTTCACCGATCCCAACGAGCACAGCTCCGGCGAGCCCAGCGTGGGGGTGAATTGGCGCAGCGAGATCGCCGACAACGGCGGCACCTTGATGTACATCTCCTCGACCACCACCCTGCGGCTGCGGCTCAACGACTGCACCTCGCCGGCGGTGCCGCGGCCGGGCAACAACTGGCTGGACGTCAGCCCGCCGAACGCCATCACGACGCTCGACCCGATCCTGTTCACCGACCCGGTGACCGGACGGACGTTCTCTTCGCAACTGGCCGGCAAGGCCAGCCTGATGTCGTACACCGACGACGACGGCGACAACTGGGTCCCCAGCCAGGGCTCGGGTATCAACTCCGGTGTGGACCATCAGACGATCGGCGGCGGCCCGTTCGCCTCCCCGCTCTTCGGGCCGGTCTACCCCCACTCGGTCTACTACTGCTCGCAGGACATCGCGCTCGCCGAGTGCGGTCTGTCGCTCGATGGGGGTCTCACCTTCGGGCCGGCGGTGCCGATCTACAACCAGACCGTCTGTGACGGCATCCACGGCCACGTGAAGGTGGCGCCCGACGGCACGGCGTACGTGCCCAACCGCGGCTGCGGCGGCCGGCAGGCTGTGGCGGTCTCGTCCGACAACGGCACCACCTGGGCGGTGCGCCCGATCCCCGGCAGCCTGGCCGGAACCTGGGACCCGGCCGTCGCCGTGGGCTCCGGCGGCACTCTCTATTTCACCTTCGCCAATGGCGACGGCCGGGCCATGGTGGCGGTCTCGCACGACCATGGCGTCTCCTGGACCCAGCCGGTCGACCTGGGGGCGGCCTTCGGGGTCCACGACAGCGCCTTCCCGGCCGCCATCGCCGGCGACGACGACCGCGCCGCCATCGCCTTCCTGGGCTCGACGACGCCGGGCTCAGACGGTGACGATCCGGCGAGCCCGGCCGTCTGGTATCTCTACGTGTCCCACACCTATGACGGCGGCGCCACCTGGACGACCGTCAACGCCACTCCCGGCGATCCCGTCCAGCGCGGCACCATCTGCGCCGGCGGCACCCTGGGCTGCCCCAACGGCAGCCGCAACCTCCTGGACTTCATGGACATCCAGGTCGACCGCCGCGGCCGCACCGTGGTCGGTTTCGCCGACGGCTGCACCGGGCCCTGCGTGAGCTCGCCCCTCAACACCCAGGGCGCCCTCTCGACCATCGCGCGCCTCAAGAATGGCAGGGGCCTCTTCGCCGCCTTCGACCGCCCCCTCGGCCCACCGGACGAGCCCCTGGCTACGGCGCTGTTCGAGAACGGCGGCGTCCACGTGTCCTGGCTCGAGCCCGCCGACGGTGGCCGTCCGATCAAGAAATACCGCGTCTACCGCATCCAGACCGGTCAGGCGGAAAGACTGATCGGCACCGTCGGCGCCACCACCTTCAACTTCGTCGACCACGGCTTCGATCCGGCCAGGAACCCGCGGTACGAGGTGCGGGCGGTCAACGTCTACGGTGAGAGCCAGGCCAAGGCCGGCTGCGACAACCGTGTCACCCCGGTCGGACCGCCGCCGCCGGTCAACGTCTGCGCCGAGCCCGGCGCGATCATGGTCACCGACCCCCAGGGCGACGCGCCCGTCCCGGCGTACGACATCCTGCAGATCTCCGTCGCCGAGCCCGCCGAGCCTGGGCCGGGCAAGGTCACTTTCATCCTCAAGGTGGCGAGCCTCGCCACAGTCCCTCCGAGCACCACCTGGCCGATCAACTTCAAGGGCGCCAACGGGAGCGACTACTGGGTGGCGATGAAGACGAACGCCACCGGGGCCGTGAGCTTCTCCTACGGTACCGGCACCAACGCCTCGGCGCCGGGCGCAGCGGCCGATCCCGCGAGCAACTTCAGCGCCGACGGCACCATCCGCGTCGTCGTCCCCCGCAGCGGCTTCGGCAACCCCGCTCCGGGCGCGACGATCGCCGCCTTCCTGACCCGCGTCCGGGTGGAGCTCGGGCCGACCGGCTCCGCCCTGACCCCTGACAACGCTCCCGACGGCCTCACCGGGAATGGCAGCTATCGCATCGTCGGCAGCGAGAATTGCGTCAGCGGTCCGTAGCTCTCCCCTCGCGGAGAGCCGCCGCCGGCCCTGCGCCCCGGCGGCTCTCCCCTTTTTCACTCCCGCGGCTCGGGATCGAGCCCGAGCCCTTCGGCGAGCCGGTTGTAATAGGAAAAGAAGCCGGTGATCTGGACGACGTCGTGGACGCCCGTGTCGCTGAAGCCGGCGGCGCGGAGGGCCTCGACGTCGCCGCGGGTCATCGCGCGGGGCTCGCGGGCGAGCTTGACCGCGAAGGCGAGCATGGCGCGGTCGGCCGCGGAGAGCGCCGGCCCCTCCTCCGTCCAGGCGCCGCTCCGCACGGCCGCCACCAGCGCCTCTCCCCTCTCCCCCTGATCCGCGACCTCGGCCCGGAGGTCGTCCGCGTGGGCGGACGTTCAGTAGTGGCAGGCGTTGATCTGGGAGACGGCGGTGGCGATCATCTCCCGCTGCGCCCGGCTCAAGGGGCTGCGCGGCGAGATCATCAGCTCCTCGTAGAGCGCCACCCCGGCCTGGAGCACCTCCGGCCGGAGGCTCTGGATGCGCAGCACGTTGAACACCT
>QHVW01001064.1 GCA_003223675.1 Acidobacteriota bacterium | reverse complement strand
GATAAAGAAGAGCTCGTCCCGGTCTCCTTGCCGCGGCAGGCGGCGAGAGCGAGGAACGAGATGATCAGGAATTTCGAAGGCTTAAACGGCATCGCATCTCCGGCGGAGGGGAGATGCTACTACAGGCGCGGACGCCCCTCCTGAAGCCTCACCATGGTCCGACGGATCGGACGGATCCGTCGGATCGGTCAGATGACTTCTTTTTTAAGCCAGCTCCCTAAAGCCCTTCCCGCCGCCGCACCTCCCGGTCCACCCCCCGCACAAACCTATAAAGCCCAAAGCAAGCCAGCAGCAACACCCCCGAGATCACCGCCGCCGGCAGCACCCCCTCGTGGTGGCCGGCGAGGAACCCCTCCAGGGTGGCGGTGAGCAGCCACATCTGCACGATCAGGAGGATGGCGATCAGGGCGAGGGCGCCGTCGATGGCGGTGAGGCCGCGGCGCTGGGGAGAGGGATGCTCGGGTGGATGTTGCATGAGTCAGCTCCTCTCCGTCTGGAGGTCGACTCCCACCGCGATCAGCCGGTCCCCCTGGCGCTGGAGGAGGATGCGCGGCAGCGGACGTTGCGGCGGCCCCGCGAGCACCCGGCCGTCCTGGGCCGAAAAGTACCCCTGGTGGCAGGGGCATTCGAAGCGGGCCCTCTGGGGGGCGTAGGTGACGGCGCAGGAGAGGTGCGTGCACTTCTGGCTGTAGGCCGCGAATTCGTTCTCCGCGGTGCGGATCAGGATGCAGGGATCGTTCGGCCCCGGATAGTTGAACAGACGGCTGCCGCCCACCGGAATCTCGCTCACCAGCGCCACCGGCCGGGCCGGCCAGGCGGTCTCGCCCGTGAGCCAGCTCCGGATCAGGATCCAGAGATTGCCCACGAACATGCCGGCGCTGGTCAGCACCAGGAACTTGGCGAATTGGCGGCGATTCACGTAGCGCTCTTTCGCTCAGTATCTCGCAAGGGATTCATGCCTCGATCTCCTTCTCCCACATGAAATCGACGATGTCCACCGTGAGGGCGGTCTCACCCGCCGGCAGCATCATGTAGACCTTGGTGGTGACCGTCTGGTTGCCGAATTGAAAGACGTTGACCGGCTTCTCCCGCCGCTCGCGCTCGATCCGCTCCGGCGGCACGTAGGCCAGCGCCTGGCTGGGGCAGACGGTGGCGCACATCGGCCGCTTCCCCACCGACGTGCGGTCATAGCACATGTCACATTTCATCATCAGCTCGAGCTTCGACATCATTTTCGGGATGCCGAACGGGCAGGCCAGCACGCAGTTCGAGCAGGCGAT
>QHVW01000078.1 GCA_003223675.1 Acidobacteriota bacterium | reverse complement strand
GCGAGCAGAGCGCAGGCGAGGACGGCGGCCCCCGCCCGACCCCTCACTCCCCCAACCCCCTCTCTCCCAGCCCTCCACCCTCCCTTCCGGGGAGAGAGGGGGCTTTTCTGTGGGTGTCGTTCTCCCTCCTCTCCCCGGAAGGGAGGGTGGAGGGCTGGGAGAGGAGGGCAGGGGAGGTGAGGGCTCATAAGTTCTCCATCACGAAAGCATCCGCTCCGGCCGGCGTAGGCGGCGGCGGGCGTAGAGATAGAAGAGGGCCGCTCCCACGGCGAGGATGGCCAGGCTGCGTAGCCAAGGGAGCGACTCCTCGGCTCCGGGCAGGAGCGATCCGTAGTGCGCCTTGAGGCGATCCGGAATGGGATTGGTGAAGAACCACGGGCTCATCGCAGCCACGGTCACTGCCGAGGCGAGCCAGACCGCCCCCGAGGTGCGCAGGCGCACCGCCCAGAAGAGCGACACGGTGGCCAGGAAGAGGCTGATCACCACGATCTGGATCAGCGGTGCGAGCAGCGGGAATCCGAAATCGCTGAGGATCCAACTCGGGATCATCACGAGACACCCCTGGACGGCGATCACCGCGCAGACGGCTCCGGCCCGCCGCAAGAAATAGGCTTCGGCGGCCGGCGCCGAGAGGGCGAGGTCCAGGCAGCCGGCCCGGCGCTCCAGGTCCACCAGCCCGGCCAGGGCGGGGAGCGCCAGGAGCAGCGACGGCAGCAGGAAGGCGTAGCGGTAGATGTCCCCCGCATCCCCTTCCGAATTGAGGAGCATCTGGAGCAGCAGGTAGCCCACCACCAGCGCGTCGATCACCGCGAACAGGACGAGCCGGCGGCCCAGGAGCAGGCTCAGGGAGAGGCGGGCCGAGCGGAGGAGGTCCCTCATTTACCGCTCCCTTGGAAGAAGACCCGGTCCCCCGGCGCGGCGCTGGGCACCAGCCGGTGGCACTCCCTGTCCGGATCGAGAAGCACGGCCTGGGGCCGGCGGGTGGTGTGGAGGTCGAAGGCGCCGTCCTTCTCCGGCTCGGCCCGCACCGTCGCCGTCACCGGCCCGAGATCGGTGGTCAGCACGACCTTGCAGAGCACCTCGGCGTCCCCCCGGTTGTGCATCCTCCCGGTGGCGTGCCAGCCGTCGGCCGTCTGGCGGAATTCGACCCCTTCGAGCACCGGCTCCGCCAAGCCCCCCTTCGCGAGGTTCTCCTCGAGGAAGCGGGAGAGGTCCGGGCCGCCGTGGCGGGCGAGGACGTCCAGGAGCTCCCGGCGGGTGCAGGGCCGCGCGCCGCCGCGCGAAAGGAGCTCCTCGACGGCCTGGCGCAGCGCCTCCTCCCCCATGAGGTGGCGCAGGCCCACGAGCAGCGCCGGGAAACGGCTGTGCCAGTACACGGTGTCATAGAAGTCCTCCGGCGGCGGCACGCGGACGATACCTCCCTGCCCGGGCCGGAGCCCCTCTACCGCGGCGCCGCTCTCCGGGCCCAGGCCGAGCCGCTGAAGGGCGAGGTTGCGGAAGAGGAGCCGGAAGAAGACCGAGTCCTCCGGCGCCAGCGGCCGGCGGCTGGTGAGCTGCGCACCGACCATCTCGGCCAGGAAGCTCTCCGGCTTCAACACCTTGTGCTTCTGGATCAGGTCCCCCTCGCTGAGCAGCACCAGGTTCCCCTGGGGCGTGAAGGCGAGGTCGTTCGGACCGCGCCAGCGGGTCGCCATGGCCGCGCCGATGGGGTCGGGGTCGAAGACCCGGTTCCCGGACCACTCCAGCACCGCCATCCGCCCCAGGCCCTCCAGCCCGGGCCAGGCCTCCTCGGCCTTGCGGGCGCTGCCGTTGAAGAACCCCAGGTGCAGCTCACCCGCGCGGGCGTGCGGGGGGTAGACGGCCACCGTCGTGCCGGTCTCCGTGGACGGCAGCGTGACGTAGCGCCCCCCCACCACGGCGAGCTCCGTCAGGGGAATCCGGCAATCGCCCGCGAGGCGCCCGGAGCGCGTCGTGTCGCCACAACTGTCGGCCAGCAGCACCCCGGGCGGGCCGGTGAGCGAGACCGAGAGGTCCGCCTGCGGAGTGAAGGATTCCTGCAGCACGTTGCGTTGGTTGTCGAGCTTCCAGGCCTCGTAGCGGGGGATCGGGGAGAGCTCGGAGGTGACCACGCGGATCTGGCGCGACGAGAGCGCCGGTGCCTCATAGCTGGTGGAGAGGTCGAGCAGATCGCGGAAGAACCGCGGGTGCAGGTGGTCGCCGAAGCGTTTGTAGAAGGCGGGATAGTCGATGACCTGGGGAGAGATCCGGGCCTCCCTGGGCGCTCCCGCAAGGCGGAACCGGATCTCGCGCCGGCCTCCGGGCGGGATGGGCGGCACGAGATCCACCGCGAAGCGGTCCCAGCGGCGGGAGAGTGTCAACCTCCCCTCGGCCGGCCGGGCCTCCTTGATCCGCAGGGCCGGATTGAGCTCGAAGGCCAGGTGGCTCTGCGGCGACGGGCCGGCGTTCCTCATCTCGGCCGTCACCGTCAGGTCCACCCACCGGTCCGGACCGAGCGTCCCCTCCACCCGCCAGCGGCCGGGCGTCACGTCTCCCGGGGTGGGAGCGGGCCCCTCCGAGGCCTCGGCGTCGAACCGCGCCTTGCCGATCGCCTCGTAGTAGCGCACCCGCCCGAGCGCCAGCGCCGCGATGCCGGCGGTCAACAACAGCAGGGCGGTCAGGGCGAGGAGGTCCGCGCGCGCCGGCCGTGGATCGGGCGTGTAGCGCTCCCGCAGGCGCGCCAGGATCAGAAGGAAGGTCCGCAGGGGGTGATCCGGGCGGATCCTCCAGGGGCGGACGTCCGGCCGGGTCCGGCGCAGGTAGCGCGCGGCGAGGCCGAGCAGGGCGGCGGCCAGGGCCACCGGCACGACCGCCCGGGCCAGCAGCGGCCCCGCGGCGGTCCTCACGTCGACGGGGAGCTCGCTCACCGCCAGCGGGAACGGCAGCGAGAGGAAGGTGTCGTGCGTGGGATCGCTGGCCACGCGGGAGAGCGACCGCGACAGGTACCCCATGTTGAGCCACTCCAGGGGAGCGCTCAGGCGGATTCCCAGGCGGCCGAGCAGGGAATTGAGCAGCATGGGCACGGCCAGGAGGACGAAGGTGGCGAGCAGGAAGGCGTTGATCGCCCCGCCGGCGATCGTCCCCACGGCGACCGCCAGGGCCGAGAAGGTCAGCGCGACCGGCACGACGTGCAGCAGCCAGGGGACCGCGAAGGCTGAGGGGTAGATCACGTCCGGGCCGTTCGCGGTCACCGCCAGCCCGGCCGCTACGGCGACCGGAACGGCCGTCAGGGGCAGCAGGAGCGCCTGGAGGGAGAGCCAGCGCCGCAGCAGATAGCCCGCGCTGGACATTCCGGTCAGGGATACGGTCGACCAGGCCCCTTCGTCCTGCTCGCGGGTGATAGCGTCGAGGGAGAGCAGGAAGGCGGCCACGGCGGTCAGCAGAGGGAGGATCTCGAAGCTCTCGGCCGCGTAGGTGGAGGAGCCGATCACCGACAGGGACTGCTCCCGCCGCACCCAGGTCAGCGCCGCGGGGCCCGAGGCCGCCGCCGCGTAGAGCGCGGCGATCACCCGGAAGCGGAGCGACCTACCCTGTGTCCGCAGCTCGTGGGCGGTGAAGGCGGCGAGGAGCCTCACGCGGCGTCCTCCTCGGGCTCGTCCGGCGGCGTCTCGATCCCCTGGAGGGCGAGGAAGGCGGCGTAGGACTCCTCCAGCGTCGGCCGCCGGGGCGTGCCGCCGGGCACCGGAGCCTCGCAATAGACCACCCGCTCGATGCCCCCCTGGCGGTCGGTCCGGTGGGTCACCTCCACGGCGCCGCTGGGCAGGGGCTCCCCGGCGGGCACCTGCCAGAGCCGGCCGGCGGCCCGGCGCAGCAGCTCCGTGGGCGCGCCGTCGAAGAGGAGGCGGCCGCCGGCGATCACTCCCAGACGGGGGCAGGTCGCCTCCACGTCCTCCACGATGTGGGTGGAGAGCAGCACGGTGGTGCTGGCGGCCACGTCGGTGATCAGGTTGCGGAAGCGGATGCGCTCCTCCGGATCGAGGCCGGCCGTGGGCTCGTCCACCACTACCAGCCGGGGGGAGTGGACGAGCGCCTGGGCGATCCCCAACCGCCGCTTCATGCCTCCCGAGTACTCGCCCGCCCGCCGGTCCGCCGCCCGCTCCAGGCTCACCGCCTCCAGCAGCTCCGCAACCCGGCGACGTAGCGTGGAGCGGCCGAGCGGCACCTCGCGCAGCCGGGCGCAGTGGAGCAGGTACTCCCGCCCCGTGAGATGGCCGATCGGGTGGAAGTCCTGGGGGAGGAAGCCGATCCGCCGCCGGATCGCCGCCCGCGCTCGCGCCGACGAGGCGTCCAGCCCGTCATAGACCCGCCGTCCCGACGTGGGCTCCAGCCCCTCGCGCAGTCCGGCGATCCCAGACCTGACGGCCCTCGCTCCTCAGCCACCGGTTGACCCGGCGCGCGGGGATGTCGAGGATGAGCTGCCAGAACCGGAGCTGCGGCGGCGAGAGCCCCCGCCCCTCGTGGCGCTCGATCCATTGCCGGATCGCCTCGTCGCTGGCCCGGGTCCGGAGCCACTTGACGGTGTCCCAGGGACCGGAGGCCAGGATGCGGCCCATGATCTGCTCCTGGTCGCGGTCCCAGCGGAGAGAACGGGTGGAGGTATCCCAGAAAAGAGCCTTGACGGAAGCCGGAAGAGCGTCCGGCTTCGAGGCCGCTCGCCTGCCTTCCGATTTGCCCGCGCCCGCCATGAGTGCCTTCATTTTATGCCTTGAGCCGCAGGAAATCCCCCATCCCCGGGTTTCAGGAGCAGAATGGATACGCAGACACCACACCCCGGAGCCCATCCATGAAAGCCACCCTCAGAATCGCGATCGCCATGGGCCTCGTCCTCTGCGCGGCCTGGGCCGGCGCCGCTGCTTATACGCAGACGGAGAAGCCGCTGACCGTCCACATGCCCTGGAAGCAGGCGGGGCTGACCGAGCGCCAGGCGGCGGCCCATCTGCTCAACCGCTTCGCCTTCGGCCCCCGCCCCGGCGAGGTGGACGCCGTCGTCAAGATGGGGCTCGACCGCTGGCTGGAGCGCCAGCTCGGCGGCAACCTGCCCGACGACAAGGTGCGGGACGACCTCCAGGTCCTGCCGGCCCTCAACATGACCACCGCGCAGATCCTCCAGACCTATCCGCCCGTGGGCATGGTCCTCCGGCAGGCCAAGGAGGCTGGGGTCATCCCCGACGACATCAAGCCGGGGGACCTCAAGAACAAGGCGGACGAGGACCAGCGCGAGGCCCTCAAGACCAAGGTGAAGGCCTTCGCCGCCGAGAAGGGGTACCGCCCCGAGAAAGAGCTGCTCGGCCAGCTCATGACCCAGAAGCTCGTGCGCGCCGTCGAGTCCGAGAACCAGCTCGAAGAGGTGATGACCGACTTCTGGTTCAACCACTTCAACGTCTCGCCTGGAGGCCACGGCCAAGAGCCCGGCCATGCTCGTCTACCTCGACAACGCCCAGTCCACGGCCGCCGAGAACGAGCCCACGACCATGCAGGACGAGATGGGCCGCACGCCGCGCCAGCGCGCCCGCTTCGGCGGCCGGGGGCCGGGGCAGCCCGCCGATCCGTCCATGCGCCCGTTCACCGGTCCGGGGGCGCTCGCCGATCGTCCGGGCCGCCTCGCGCGGTCCCCGCAGGCGCCGAAGCGCAAGCAGCAGGGGCTCAACGAGAACTACGCCCGCGAGCTGATGGAGCTCCACACCCTGGGCGTCGACGGCGGCTATACCCAACAGGACGTGATCGAGGTGGCCCGCGCCTTCACCGGCTGGACGGTCCTGCCGATTCAGCCCAAGGTGCGCGAGGCGGCCGAGGTGCGGCTCGCCCGCGCCGAGCGGGCCGGCGGCCTCGGCTTCCGCCAGGAGGGGGACTTCCTCTTCCGCGCCGACCAGCACGACGCCGCCGCCAAGAGCGTCCTCGGCACCACGCTGCCGGCCGGCCGCGGCATCGAGGACGGCGAGGCGGTGCTCGACCTGCTCGCCGCCAACCGCGCCACCGCCCGCCACATCGCGACCAAGCTCGCCGTGCGCTTCGTCTCGGACCACCCGCCGCAGGCGCTGGTCGACCGGCTGACCGGCGTCTACCTGAAGACCGGCGGCGACGTCCGCCGGATGGTGGCCGCCATCGCCGAGTCCCCCGAGTTCTGGAACCGCGACGCGGTGGGCGCCAAGATCAAGTCCCCCTTCGAGCTGGCCGCCTCCGCCCTGCGGATCACCGGCGGCGACGTCATCGATCCCAGCGATCTGTTCAAGTGGATCAACCGGATGGGCCAGCCGCTCTACGCCTACCAGGCGCCGACCGGCTATCCCGACCGCGCCGAGGCCTGGGTGAACACCGGCTCGCTGCTCAACCGGATGAATTTCGGCATCCAGCTCGCCGCCAACCGGGTCAAGGGGGTGAGCGTCGACCTCCCCGCGCTCAACGGCGGGCGCGAGCCCGAATCCCGTGAGGAGGCCCTGAAGACCTACGCCGCCCTGCTGATGCCCGGCCGCGATCTCACCGCCACGATCAAACAGCTCACCCCCATGGTGGCGGACCCCAACCTGGCCAAGCGGGTGGACCAGGCCGCCCCCAGGGACGCGGGGAAGGCCTCCGCCAAGGGCGATCCCGCCGAGGACCTCCTCGACGGCCGGCCGGAGAAGCCGATGCAGGGCCCGCGCGCCGTCAACGTCCGCGGCCTCCTCGGCGACGAGCCCAAGCAGCCGGTCGACCGCCGTCCCCCCTCGCCCCTCGAACAGGTCGTAGGGGTGATCCTGGGATCGCCGGAGTTCCAGCGGCGCTAAAAAGGATCAGGAGACGTTCGTGGACTGCGACCTCACCCTCGGTCCCTCTCCTAAAGGAGAGGGAGGGCCTAACAGGGGCCGCATCTCAGTCGTCCCCCTTCTCCTTCAGGAGAAGGGGCCAGGGGATGAGGTCGCAGGC
>QHVW01000077.1 GCA_003223675.1 Acidobacteriota bacterium | reverse complement strand
CCAGCTCCCGCCCGAGTGGGGCCCCCGCTTTCCGGACATGGGAGCCGCCTACGATCCCCGCCTCCGCGAGATCACGCAGCAGGCCGCCGCCGACCTCGGCATCCCGCTGACCGAAGGGGTCTACGCCGGCGTGGCCGGACCCAGCTACGAGACCCCCGCCGAGGTGCGGATGCTGCGGACGCTCGGCGGCGACGTCGCCGGCATGTCCACCGTGCTGGAAATCATCGCCGCCCACCACTTAGGGGTGCGCTGCCTCTGCGTCTCCATGGTGAGCAACCCCGCCGCGGGGCTCTCCGAGACGCCGGTGACTCACGAGGAGGTCCTCGCCGCCGGCCAAGCCGCGGCCGGGAATCTGCGGAAGCTTTTGGGGGCGGTGCTGGGGCAGCCTGGGCTGGTGTGAGCCCCGCCGCCCGGAACCTCACCTACCGGGAGAGTGGAACGCGGCTGAGGCGGTGGTGTTTCTAGTGGGCGTTAATCCGACGGATCGGTCGGATCCGTCGGATCCGTCGGATCGGCACCATCGCCTCAGCCGAGTCCCCCTCTCCCGGTCGGTGGGAGGGCGATGGGAGAGGGGACAGGGGTGAGGTTTCGGGCGGCGGCCCGCCGATCTACGATACGATCCAGCGCGCCGCACCCCGACCCACGGAGAAACCACATGACCGAGATCCAATGGCGTGACCGGCTCCAGCCGGCGATGGAGGAAGCGCGCGACGCCCGCAGGCCGCTCCTCCTCTACTTCTGGACCCCCGAGTGACTCGGCTGCCGCAAGATGGGTACCGTGACGTACCCAAACGCGCAGGTGGCTGAATTCGTCTCGGAGCGTTTCGTGGCGATCAAATTCAACGTCAAGGAGCCGCATCCGGACTTCAAGGAGGCGCTCGGACGCGGCAAGGTGCTGTGGGCGCCGCTGCTCGTCTTCCTGGACGGCCGCGGCTCCGAGCTGCGGCGCTACGTGGGTTTCCTCCCGCCGGACGAATTCCTGGCCGAGCTGCGGCTGGTGCTCGGGCTCTCCGAGATGACCCACGCGAATTTCGAGGAGGCCCTGCGCTGGCTCGACGGCGCGGCGGAGCTCTTCCCTGCGTCGAGCGCCGCGCCCGAGGCGCTCTTCTGGGCCGCGGCGGCGGGCTACCGGCTGAAGGGACTCGCCGAGGTGGTCCGCCGCTGGGACGACCTCCGCGCCCGCTATCCGGAGAGCACCTGGGCCCGCCGGGTGGACGTGGTGCCGGACGAGGTGCGGGCCAAGATCGCGGCGGAACAGCCTGGATGAGCGGGCCCGGCCGCGCCGGCGGCCTCCTCTTCGATCTCGACGGCACCGTCTATCAGGAGGGGCGGGCGATCCCCGGGGCCGCGGAAGCCCTGGAGACCTTGCGCCGCCGGGGGCTCCCCTTCCGTTTCACCACCAACACCACGCGCCGGCCCCGGGCCGCTCTCGCCGCGCGCCTGCGCGAGATGGGGATTCCAGCCCGCCCGGAGGAGATCCTCTCCGCTCCGGCCGCGGCGGCCCGCTGGCTGCGCGACCGCGGGGTCCGCCGCGCGCAGCTCCTCCTGGCCGAGGCCACCTTCGAGGAATTCTCGGGATTGGAGATCGTGGACCGCGCGCCCGAGGTCGTGGTGGTGGGCGATCTCGGCGAAGGCTGGACCTTCCCCCTCCTCAACCAGGCGTTCCGGAACCTGATGGGCGGCGCCGAGCTCCTGGCCATCCAGCGCAACCGCTACTGGCACACCGATGGGGCCTTAAGCCTCGACGCCGGCCCCTTCGTGGCCGCCCTGGAGTACGGCAGCGGCAAGACGGCCACCCTGGTCGGCAAGCCGAGCCGGGCCTTCTTCGCCGCCGCCGCCCGCGAGCTCGGCCTCCCGCCGGAGCGCATCGCCGTGGTGGGGGACGACCTCGAATCCGACGTCGCCGGAGCCCGCGCCGCCGGCATGCTGGGAGTCGCCGTCCGCACCGGCAAATACCGTCCCCAGGACGAAGAGCGGGCCCGCCAGTCGGCGGACGTGGTGCTGGATTCGATCGCGGGGGTGCCGGAGTGGGTGGGATTCTGAGAAGAGAGCACGGCCTGCCTTATACTTAGAGTATGTCCGGCAAGTCTCTGACCCTCACCATCCCGAACGACTTGGTCGAGGAGCTCAAGTCTCTGCGAGAGGATCTTCTCGTCGAGCTCCTCCAGAGGGGGTTGCGCGAGGTCAAGATCGACCGCGCGCTCGACTCGTACGCCCGTGGGGGGCTGTCTTTCGCGGCTGCCGCGGAGCAGGCGGGAATCTCCCAACCAGAGCTCTCTCGCCACGCCTATGCGCGCGGCCTGGAGCCCTCCTTCAGCGCGGCGACTCTGTCCGAAGAGCTCGGCTAGCACAACTTGCGAATCGTCCTCATCGATGCAGGTCCACTGATGGCCCTGGGCAAGCTGAACCGCTTGCCTCTCCTGGCGGAGCTTTACGGAGTGGTCCACGTCCCCCGGGCCGTCTACCAAGAGGCCGTCATTGCAGGATCAATCCGAGACGCACCGGACGCCGCCAATATCCGCCTCTTCCTTGAGCACCAAAAGTTTCCAATCCCGGACGTATCCGAGCCTCTCCTCCAGAGCCATGATCCGGCTCCTGTCTTGGGCATGGGAGAAAGACACGTCCTCGCTCTAGCCAAGTCGCTCACCGGAGCCGACGTCCTGGTCCTGCTCGATGACGAGATGGCACGGGCTGAAGCTCGCCGGCTCGGTCTACAGATCAAGGGTACTTTGGGCGTCCTCGTAGAAGCATTCCAGGCAGGGCTCCTTTCGTTGGACGAGACGGAGCTCCTTTTGCTGGAGATTGCCGCAAGGCCTGATATATGGATCTCAGAGAAGCTCTGCCATCAGATCATCGAGCAGCTCAAATAGGGTCACTGGGTCGCGGATGGAATCGTTCCGCCCGCCCCTCGGTCCGCGATAGACTCCGCGCATGCGGAAGACCGTCCGCCCAGCACCCTCTGGAGTGCCGGATGGAGGCGATGCGCCCACAGATCGCCGGCGGGCCGACCGGCATCCGTTTCCAGTTGATCAACCGGTTGGACAAGCCGCTCTCGATGCTGCGCTGGAGCACGCCCTTCGAAGGGTGGCGCGGGACCCTCTTCTCGGTCAGCCTCCAGGGCCAGGAGATTCCCTATCGCGGTCCGATGGTGAAGAGAGGCGATCCCGTCCCCGGGGACTACATGAAGCTCCGCGCGGGTGAATCGCAAATCATCGGCATCGATCTGTCCCAGGCCTACGACATGTCCAAGCCCGGCCTCTACACGGTGAAGGTCACGGGGGGAGCCCACGATGTAATTCAGGACGGCACCCAGCCGCCGCGCCCGCGCGACCGCTTTCAACCGGTGGGACTGATCTGCAACGAGCTGACGCTGGACGTGAAGAAGGGAGTGGCGGAGAACAAGGTCAATTATTGAGACTCATTCCATGGGAGCTCCGGCCTGCCGGTCCCGGAACGGATCTCGAAAAGCACTGACGATAAAAGTGAGGATGGCACCGAGCCGTCCCGCCATGGCGCCGGGTATCTCCACCCGGCGCGCGATCCGCCACACGGGCAGAAAGGTCCACATGAAAAAGTCGAACCCCAAGAAGATGTCTCTCTTCCGTGAGACGATCCGCATCCTGCAGGACAGCGAGGTCGAGAGCGCCGCCGGAGGCGTCACCAACGCTGCCAGTTGCCTCGTCGATAGTTGCCCCCGGACCTGCAGCTATACGAGTTGCTAGACGCCAGGCCCCGGCGGTTGCCCCAACAGGCCGGCCGGGGCTCTCATCCGGCTCCTCATCTCGGGCGATACAATGGATTTCCATGATCCGCCCCATACGCCCCCCAGACGCCGAGGCGGTCTGCCGCATCTACAACCATTACGTCCTCCACACCGTCGTCTCCTTCGAGGAGGAGACGGTGACGCCGGAGGAGATGGAGCGGCGCATCGAAGCGGTCGCGGCGGCGGGCCTGCCATGGTTGGTCCTCGAAGAGGAGGGCCGTCTGATCGGCTACGCCTATGCCACCCCTTGGAAGACGCGCTGGGGATATCGCTACGCCGTGGAGAGCTCGGTCTACCTGGAGGCGTCGGCCGGAAGCAAGGGGTACGGCTCCCGGCTGTACTCCGAGCTCCTGGCGGAGCTGAGGCGCAGGCCGCTGCGCACTGTCATCGGCGGCATCGCGCTGCCGAACGACGCCAGCGTGGGGCTGCACGAGAAGCTCGGCTTCCACAAGGTCGCCCACTTCGAGCGCGTGGGCTGGAAGTGCGGCCGGTGGGTGGACGTCGGCTACTGGCAGCTCTCGTTGTCGGAGGACGAACGCCTCCCGGAAAGTTAGCCGCCGCTCAGGCCAGCGTCCCACCGATCGGCTGCCGCTTGTAGAGCGGCTTGAAGGCGAGGAGCCAGAGGCCGGAGTAGTCGCGCATCAGGCGCATGCGGAGGAGCTGGATCTGGCGGCACTCGGCCATGTTGCCGGCCATCATCTGCTCCTGGAGCACGTTGTTGAAGCGCCAGAGGTAGGCGTCCGCCGTGCGGCAGGTCAGGCGGGCGCGGGCGAAGACGATGGCGTCGCCGGTGACCGAGGTCTCGTCGAGCAGGCTGGAGATGTCGTGCGCCTCCTCGTTGATGCGGATCCGCAGGGCGGCCGATTCGAGGAGGAACTGCTCCAGCTCGCGGTCGTGCTCGCCCTTGCCGAAGACGCGGCGGTAGGCCTCCACCTCGCGCGCCTCGACCCGCAGGGCGAAAATCTCCGGGCGGAGCACCACCCTCTCCGGCGCCAGATCGGGAGGGTTGATCTCCTTCAGGGTGTCCACCAGCCGGCGGTAGTAGTCGCCGAGCAGCTCCTCGGCGCTGGAGAGGGGGGCGGCGGCGGCGCCGGCGGCCCGCTGGAGCGCCACCTCCCCGGTGGACGTCACCATCCTGGAGACGCTCGGCCGCTCGCCCGTGGGGGGGCGCCCCGCGGTGAGGCGCGGCAGCAGCTCGCGCACCTTCTGGCGGATCTGGGCGATGTCGCCCAGCCGGAACTCCTCCTTCTGGAGCTGCTTCTCGAAGCGCTCGATCTCCTCGCGGAACGCCGCCAGCTCGCGGTCGAGCTGGGAGTCGAGCGAGACCTCGCGCTCCAGCTCGAAGACCCGCTGGTACTCGGCCACGATCCGCTGCTCCTCCTGCCGGTAGAGCTTCTGGATGCGGCTCTTGAACACCAGGTTGGTCTCCTGGATGGCGAGCAGCAGCTCGGGATAGAAGTAGTTGCGCCCCAGCCCATGCTTGGTCTCGCGGTAGCGCCGGATCAGACCGCTCTCGTTGAGCGCGTCCAGGCTCTCCACGCCGCCCATCTCGTGGCGCAGGCCGTCGATAGCCGCCCGGCTCTCCTCGATGAGCTGGTCGCCCGGGGGGCCCTCGTTGAGCTGGCCCCAGATCCCCTGGAAGATCTCGGTCAGCCGGTGGTGGTCGCGCAGCACCAGCTCGCCCGAGCGGTCGTCCACCTCCTCGCTCAGCCGGGCGAGCAGGAAGTCGATCTTGTCCAGCCGTTCCGTGGGCCAGGGCCCGGAGACGTGGGCGTAGAGGTAGAACCGGACGAGCTGGGAGAGGATCTTCTCGTCGTAGTTCTTCACCCTCCGGAAGAACTGGCGGAGCAGGTCGGGGGTGACTTTGCTATCCTCTGCGTCGAGCGCTGCGATAAGCTCGGTCAGCCGACGGTCGATCGCCTCCAGCCGGTGGCGGATCTTCTCGCTCTCCGAGGCGTTGAGGCTCTGCGAGATATCCTTCAGCCCGCTGTAGAGGTTCTGGAATTCCGTGGAATGCTGGTCTTCCACGCGCTGGAGGAGCGTCTTGCCCAGGCTCTGGAGGAACTGGTGGAAGGTCCACCCGGCCCGGAAGCGGTGCGAGATGTCGGCGTAGCGGCGGTGGAGGACGCTCAGCTCTTGAACGGTAGTCATGGTCGGCCTGTCCCCGGTACGCGTTGGATCGACGAATCGAGATTTGAGGAGTTTACGCCAAGCAAAGGAGGAAGGGAATTGCGGGTGCTGATCTCTCAGGAAGAGCTGGAACGCAGGGTGGCGGAGCTGGCGGCGGAGATCGACCGCGATTACGCGGAATCCGACCGGCTGATCGCCGTGGGAGTGCTCAAGGGGTCGGTCTTCTTCATGGTCGACCTGCTCAAGCGACTGACGGTCCCGGTGTCGATCGACTTCTTCCAGACCGCCAGCTACGGCGCGAGCACCAGCCCCGGCGAGGTGCGCATCCGCAAGGACATCGACCTGCCGATCCGGGGCAAGGACGTGCTGCTGATCGAGGACATCGTCGACACCGGCTACACCCTGCGCACCATCCTGGACCTCCTGCGCTTCCGGGGGGCCCGCAGCGTCAAGCTCTGCGCGCTGCTCGACAAGGCCCCGGCGCGCGAGGTCGAGGTGGCGATCGCCTACAAGGGGTTCGAGATCGAGCCGCTCTTCGTGGTCGGCTACGGCCTCGACTTCGACGAGCGCTACCGCAACCTCCCCTACATCGCCGTGCTGGACGCCGGGGACTCGGCGGCCGCCGTGCCCTCCCCCTCTTGAAAGGACCGGGAACGATGAAATTCCACGCTTCGGACAACGCCCCCAAGGCGATCGGACCCTACTGCCAGGCCATCGAGGTGGACGGCTGGATCTACCTCTCCGGCCAGACCGGCCTCGACCCCAAGACCGGCGAGCTCGTCCCCGGCGGCTTCGAGGCCCAGACCCGGCAGGTGCTGGCGAACCTCCGCGAGGTGCTGACGGCGGCCGGCTGCACCTTCGCCAACGTCGTGAAGACCTCCGTCTTCATCACCGATTTCACCAACTTCCCCATCCTCAACAGGCTCTACGGCGAGGCCATGGGCGACCACCGTCCGGCCCGCACCACGGTGCAGGTGGCCGGGCTGCCCAAGAGGGGGCTGGTGGAGATCGATCTGGTGGCGCGGCGGGGATAGCGCGCACCCCCCTGGGACCGCCGGCGGCCCCAGG
Organism: Acidobacteriota bacterium; assembly: GCA_003223675.1. GTDB lineage: Bacteria > Acidobacteriota > Thermoanaerobaculia > Multivoradales > UBA5704 > DATARR01. The sequence continues at coordinate 1,071 of QHVW01000077.1, read as the reverse complement.
GGGGTGCGTGCCGCTCCTCAGAGCCGTGCAACCCGCTCGATCGCCTCTTCGATCTGCCCCCGGCTCACGTCCCGGTGGGTAATGAAGCGCACCTTCTCCTGACTCATCGGCACCGCGAGCACCCCCACCTCCTTCGCGCGGACGAGGAATTCCATCGCGGAGCCGCCGCACAGCTCCGGGGTCAGGCGGAAGATCACGATGTTGGTCCGCACGGACGCCGGGTCGAGGTCGATCCCCTTCATCCCGGCGAGGGCCCGGGCGAGGCGGGCGGCGTTCTCGTGGTCCTCGGGGAGCTGGGCCGGCCCCTTGCGCAGCGCGATCAGGCCGGCCGCGGCAAGGATGCCCGCCTGGCGCATGCCGCCGCCGAGCATCTTCCGCACCCGCCGGCCCTCCGTGATGAAGGCCCGCGAGCCGCAGAGGAGCGAGCCTACCGGCGCGCCCAGACCTTTGGAGAGGCAGAAATTCAGCGAGTCGAAGCCGGCCGCCAGGGAGGCCACGGAGACCCCGAGCGCCGCGGCGGCGTTGAAGACGCGGGCACCGTCGAAGTGCACCGGCAACCGGTGGCGGCGGGCCACCGCGAGGATCGCCTCCAGATGCGGGCGGTCGTTGACCGTTCCTCCGGCCATCATGTGGCTGTTCTCGACCTCGATCAGCACCGTGCGGGCCCGATAGCTGACGTCCGGTGCAATGGCCGCCTCGACCGCCGCCGGATCGAGCAGCCCGTCGGGGGACGGGAGCGCCCGCGGCAGCAGGCCGGAGAGGGCCGCCATGCCGCCGATCTCGTAGTTGACAATGTGGCACCGGGCGTCGCAGATCACCTCGCCCCCGGGGCGGGCATGGAGGTGCAGGGCGATCTGATTGCCCATCGTGCCGGAGGGGACGAAGAGCGCCGCCTCCATGCCCACGGCCGCCGCCGCCTCCTCCTCCAAGCGGTTGACGGTGGGATCCTCGCTGAAGACGTCGTCCCCCACCTCGGCCTCGGCCATGGCCCGCCGCATCTCCGCGTCGGGCTTGGTCACCGTATCGGAACGCAGATCGATCAGATCCATGAGAATTCCCCTTATTTCCCCA
>QHVW01000076.1 GCA_003223675.1 Acidobacteriota bacterium | reverse complement strand
TCCGCGATCACCTTGCTCAGCTTCTGCGTGACGGCCTGTCTCTGACTTTCGAGCGTCTCCTGCTGGATCTTGAGGTCCCTGGCCTGGGCCAGGAGCCCTTCGAGCTCGGCCTTGAGCGGATCGACCCCCGGAATCAGGCTCGCGTTCTGGGTGCAGGCCCCGAGGACCGCGTCCCAATCCCGGAAAATGTCCGCTTGTGCAGTTTTCATAGGCATGTGCTTCTCCTTTCTGGATTCCCCACCCCTCAGCCCACGTGGCCGGCGAGGGTGAGCACGTTTTCGGTGAGAGGAGCCTGACTCTGGCCCCCCGGCGAACCCAAAGAGACGTGAACCGTGTCGCCGATCACCTTCAGCAGCGCCGGCAGCGCCACCGAGGAGGCCAGCCCGGAGACGAACGAGGCAAACTGCGCCGCCACCGTCGCCGACGGGAAGCTCCGGATCCGCTGGAGCACCTGCCCCGTGGAATCCAGGCTCCACTCCGGATGCGCCGCGAGCCACTCCTGGACCCGCTCCGGCTTGAGCGTCGAGCGGACCCTTTCCATGGCAACCGCCAACGCCTGCTCCACCACCACTTCCACGACTTGAGACACTACGGACTTGGTCGTCATAGACGACTCCTTTCAAACATCCGGCGCCTCCATGGCACCGGAAGATCCATCCGCGCTAAATCCGATGAGCCTTCCGAAGCAACCCCTGCGATGACGGGATTATGGATGGACGCGACTTCGAATGTCAAGAGTCGGAGTCGTAAAAAATCTCTCGGCCATCTAATATTTGTTTGGGAAGGTACCACCACCCGGGATTAGGTTACCGCAGCCGGGGAGCAGATGAGCCCAGGATTCAGAGGGCAGGCGGCCCCAGAGGGACCCCCGTCCGCCGGGAGAAGAGGGAGAAAGACGATCAAAGATGGGCTTCTTGAGCCCTCTCTGTTCTGAAAATAGGGAGGGGGCATGTAGGGGCGGCCCTATGTGGCCGCCCTGGGTGGGTGGGGCCGTAGGGCCGGAGCAGGCCCCCCGCCCAGGGCGGCCACATAGGGCCGCCCCTACGGAATTTTCACCCCTCTTGGGTGCCGCTTGCGGCATGAGGGTCTCTCCCGTCAGGCCGGGGGGGAGGCTGGGAGAGAGAGGGTTGGGAGAGTGAGGGACCGCCCCGAAGGGGCGGCTTTCTCCGGCCGGCGATCTGGCAAAGCAGAATCAGGCGCTGGGTAAGCTCACCCCTCCCCCTCTTCGGGCTCGGCAGCCGCAAGACCGGTCACCTCCCGCAGGTCTCCGATCAAAGGCTGAAGAGAGTCCTTGAGGACACATTGGATCACCGAACGGAGCTGGGTTACGAGGTCCGTCTCCCCTGTCCCCACGTCCTGGAGCCGGTCGGTCTCCGCGGGAGAGGGAGGCAGAGCCGCCTCCACCCCGGCCAGACGGAACCCGATCGCCTCCAGGGCCCGGATGATGTCCCGGAGCTGCCTCTGGGCCGCCTTCAGGTCCGCGCTCATAGCCAGACCTCCACCGGCCGGGCCGGACGGCGGGGCTCGATCCCCAATCCTGGAGGGGGGACCTTGTCGCCCAGTCTCCACAGCTCCCGGGTCGCCGCCGAGCAGCGACCGCAGCCTCTCAACAGATGTCTCACGACGGGTGCCGCCTCCCTGGAGGGAAGCTCCCCTCTCATGAAACGCACCAGAACAGCCTCGGACGGATGATTCCTCCCAGCCCCTTCCTGGCTCACTTGCGGCCTCATCGTTCCTCCTTCATCGTTATGGATCCCTGAATCCCAAGGACCTGAAAGCGCAACTCCAGCGGCAGGGCTCGCCCGAAGGCACCGCGCTGTCAAAAAAACGGGCCCTGCGGCAACTACTTTCTTGAGGCTCACCCGGGACCCAACGTAAGGCCCAGACGGCGTTCCAGCTCACCGGAGCTTGAAGGTTGGATAAAATATCCTCTCCAGGTGGTTTTTCACCGGTGCGGGCGATCACGGTCTCTGGGATTTCTTCGGTTTCCGTGTCACACCAGAGAGCCCGCGGGCACTCACAAAGGGTGGAGCTCCTCTCCTTTTTCGGAGGTAAGGCGAATGGCTCGGGAGAACAAGCTGTCGGCGGAGGCCCTGGCGTTGATCTACCTGCGCGAGGAGCGCGGCTGGTCCCGGAGTGAGCTCGCACAGGCCAAGGGCTTGCGCGGCAACCAGTTGATCTCGCGTTACCAGACGGGCGAAAGGCCCCTGAGCCGTGAAGAGCTGAACATTTTGGCCACCCTCATGGGCTTTTCCCGAGAGCAGGTCGATGCCGCCGTCTTCCTCCACTCCCTGGTGAGTCCTTCCAACCCACCGGCGAGCGGCTCCCCGGTCGACCTCACGCCGGAGGAGCTTCAGCGGATCGACCGCGCCGTGATCGCCCACGGTTGGACCCGGGCCGCCGAGCTCCGCGCCGGGCTGATCGCCGACAAGAAGAAGAGGAAGGAGGAGGAGGCCCGGAGGGAGGCGGGCGAGCTCTGGAAGAGTCTCCGCTCGCTCTCCTCCAGGGAGCGCCGCGAGCTCGTGGAATTTTCCCGAGAATTCCGAAGCTGGGCCCTGGTGGAGCGCTTGTGCCACGAGAGCGAGCGGGCCGCCGCCGACACCGCTGAGAAGGCTCTGGGCTTGGCGAACCTGGCCCTGGTCGCCGCGGCCAGATGCGAAGAAGACGAGAGGACGCGGCAGCGCCTCCAGGGGTATGCCTACGCCTATATCGCCAACGCCCGGCGGGTGGCCAACGACCTCTCGGGAGCCGGGGAGGCTTTCGCCCGCGCCTGGAATCTCTGGAGGGCCGGCGAGGACGGCGGCCTGCTTCCGGATTGGCGGATGCTCTCTCTGGAGGCCTCTCTACGGCGGGACGAGCGGCGATTCGAGGAGGCCCTGGAGCTCCTCGACCGCGCCAGGGATGCCGCGGGCAGCGAACCGTCTGCTCAAGGCGTTCTCCTCCTGAAGAAGGCTTTCGTCTGCGAGCAGAGGGGGGATCTCGACAGTGCTCTGGGCGCTCTGGCGGGGGCGACCCCCTTCGTGGAGTCGACCGGCGATAACCGCCTTCTCTTCGCTCTTCGCTACGAGACCACGAAAGCTCTCTGCGTTCTCGACCACTATGCGGAGGCTGAAGCCGCGCTGCCTGCCGTTCGCGAGCTGGCCGAAGGGCTGGGCAACGAGCTCGACCTCATCCGCGTGGTCTGGCTCTCGGCCCATGTGGCGGCCGGCCAGGGGCGGCCGGAGGATGCCGTCGCCAGGTTGGAGCAGGTACGGCAGGCTTTTTCAGCCCGCGACCTTCCCTACGACGCGGCGCTGGCGGCGCTCGAGCTCGCCTCGCTCTACCTGAAGGGTGGGCACACCGCGGAGGTCAAGGCTCTGGCGCGGGAAATGGCTCCCATCTTCCGGGCTCTGCGAATTACCCGCGAATCTCTGGCGGCTCTCGCCCTGTTCCAAGAGGCGGCACAGCAGGAGACCGCGACCGTGGAGCTGGCAATGCGCGCCATCGAGGTGATCCGGAAGGCCATGAGCACGGCCCCACGGCTGGGAAACAGCTAGCAGTGCCGTGCATGCTGGCAACCCGCCGCTCCTACCGTCCGGATCAATGCCAAGTCCCGCATCATTGGTCTGGCTGCCTGAGCCCGGCGCTGGAGCGGGACTGCCACTGGGGTCGATACCTAGCCCCTCCTTGGTCCAGATCCCGAAGGCCAGTGCCCACACGCGGCTCCCGAGAGACGCCGGGGTGCGCTCGGCTTTGGCAGGTTTGTGGATCGGCTTGGCGTTGGAGCTGGCCGCGGAGGCAGCCCCTGGGGCGAGCAGTACGAAAAGGAACAGGGCGGGGGCAAGCTTGCGAAGGGTGCGCATGGGGAGCTCCCAATCGAGGCGCTCCGCCGCGGCCCCCATGGCCGCGCGGGCAGCTTCTACCGGTAAAAGTGTACCCAGCGACGATAATCTATCCTATCCATACGCCGTCACTCTAAAAATGCGGGATTCTGTAGTAGGGGTGGCCCTGCGAAGAACGCACCCCTTCTGGACGGAGGAGACACGTTTCATGACGGAGCCCACGGAGCACCCCCGCGCATCCAAGATGATGGTCGCCTTCCTTCGTCTCTATGCCGACATGTCCCAGACGGAGCTCGCCCAGGCCGCGAGGCTGTCTTCTCAGAGCAGGGTCTCCGAGATCGAATCCGGCGATGACAAAACGCCTTCCGAGGACGTGCTCCGGCGAATCGCCGCGGCCACCGGGGTTCGCTGGGAACTGGTGACTCATCTCCGCCGCTTCATCAATGGCTTCCTTTTCGCCACGGAGCGGGCTGGCGTGAGCCTGGCAGGCAGCACGGCCCATCCGGAGTCCCTCGCGGTCCTGGCCTACCTGTTGGAGGACGAGGCGGCGGCCCGGCATGAGCCCCCCGCCGAGGCACGGCTCGCGGCGGAGCGGTTCTGGAAAGAGGTGGCAGGCCTCCCCTCTCCCCGGCGGCGAAGGCTGATCGAGCTCTCTCCGCGTGCGTCCAAGAGTTGGGCCCTGGCGGAGCTCCTGTGCCACGAGAGCGAGCGGGCGGCGGCGGACGATCCCCAGGAGGCGCTGGAGCTCACGGAGCTGGCCCTTTCCGTGGCCGGGCGCGTCGAGGGGAAGGAGGAATGGAAGCGGCTGCTTCAGGGCTACGCCTGGGCGTTCGTCGGCAACGCCCGCCGCGTCGCCAAGGACCACTCCGGTGCCGGCGCCGCGTTCGCCAAGGCCCGGGAGCTCTGGCGCTCAGGCGCCGCCTCGGAAGCCGGTCCTCTCCAGGAAGAGCGGATGCCCTCCTTGGAGGCACCCGGGAGCTTCGCCCCGCAAGGGGGCGGAATTTGAATTGCCTGGGGGTTCAACCGCCGCCGATGCCAGGAGATGCGCCCGGCGCTCCTGGCGGTCGCCTGCTCAGGGTTTCGCGGCCGGCTGTCGCTTTGGGACGCTGACCTCTTCCATCGGGACGCCGTCGATCTCGCAGCCCTTTACAGGCTTCCACTTCGCCTGATCCAGAGTATCCCAGGAGAGCCGCCAGCGTCCCTCTTTGCCGCTCCACGCGGCGATGTAGAGACCATCCCGGCCGGAGGCGATCGTATAGCGTCCTTGAGGCGTCATCTCCAATGGGACCCTCTCCAGGCGCAAGAGCCCAGGATCGAACCGGTCGAGGGCGGCTCCCCCCTTGTCCGTGCGGACCAGGAGATAGATCCGGCCATCCCTCCAGAGGATTCCGGGTGGCGTCGCTGGGATTCTGGGCCGGATCGGTCCGGGTGAGCTCGATCGGCTTGTCCACCTGCTCTCTCTTGTGGACCTCACCGCGGCCGACCAGAATTTCGAGATCCGGGTGAAAGCCGGGCAGAAAACGCTGAACCCGGTACCGGTACTGTCCAGCGGCCCAGAGACGCCCCTGCCGGTCGGATGTCAGGTAGACGGCTCTGTCGGCCACGACGTCGTTCAGCTTGCCCTTCTGGTGCAACACCTCGGAGACCGAGACGCCCTTCATGTCCAGGGCGGAGCTCCAGCGGTCGCCGTCAAACTCGAGAAATGACGGCGGTGCTCCAACCTTATTGATATCGACGGACTGGCCGCCCATCGGCAGGGGGAGGACCGCCACGACAGGCTCGTCCCGCAGAAGGCCAATCGACCAGGGCTTCCAGGGGATCGGAGGAACGGCTTTCTCCTTTCCGTCGACGAAAAGTCGTACGGCGAGGTCCCCATATACCAGCCATCGATCTCCGCTCGGGCTCAGGACCGCATCGTGGAACATCTGATTGGGAGCGGCCGTGGTTTCGAGGTGGACCGGCTCACCGAAAGAGCCGGTCTTCGTCACGGGATAGATATCGAACGTGTCACCCCGGAAGAAGAAGACGTGACCGGCCCGGTCGGCGCTCACGATCTGCGCACCAGTCCAGGTCGGGCTGGCCTCTTCCACGGGGAGAGGCTCCAGAGTCACAGGGGCGGCCTTCGCCGGATCCACCGCAAGGAGGATGATCAACGCCATTGGAGCCAGCGGATGCCAGGTTTTCATGACCGCAGGTACCTCCCGGATTCACTGACAGTTGCTGATCGAGCCCTGCCAGTCGCCGCTCGGGGAATAGAAGTCACAAATTTTGCAGGTCCCGTAGTCATTACAGATAAATTTGGCATGCGCAGGCTTCGGAGTTGATAAAGCGTAAACCAGCACGATCGAAGCTAAAAGAAGTTTCTTCACACTAGCCTCCTGGAATCAAAAATGAAATTGATCTTCGTTCTTGTTG
>QHVW01000075.1 GCA_003223675.1 Acidobacteriota bacterium | reverse complement strand
GGAGCGGAGGGGGCCGAGCGGACCGTGGCCAGCGCCGCGCCCAGGCTGCCCAGGAGGTCGCGGGCCTCGCGCCGGTAGCGGTCGAGCTTCTGGTCGGCGCGGGCGAAGAGGGCGTCGTTGTGACGCATGATCTCGTGGATCCCCTCGGAGTCGAGGGCCTCCTGATACTCGATGCGCCGCAGATGGTCGGCGCGCGCCGCTTCCAGGCGCTCCAGATGCTCCAGGAGGATCAGGTTGAAGGTGCGCTGCCGCTCCCAGAGGTCGTTCTGGGGGGTCTTGACCAGCGGGCGCAGGAGGCGCTTGCAGCCGACCAGCAGCCGGCCCAGGATGCCGCGGTGGCTGCGGATGGGGAACGCGTGGTCCCCCGACCACAGCCATCGCCAGTCTGCGAGATCGCGGGTGGGCTCGACGAGGAAGTCGTCGATGCCCGGAGGCCGGCGCGGAGGGGAGGTGTCGTCGCTCGCCGCCATGCCGGCGCTCCGGAGGAAAGGTGTCTACTCTTCCCGCACCACCGAGACGGTCACCTCGGCGACCACCTCGGGATGGAGCTCGACGCGCACCTGGTGATCGCCGAGGGTCTTGATGCCCCCCTCGAGATCGAGGCGCCGGCGGTCGATGGTGAAGCCCTTCTTCTCCAGGGCATCGGCGACGTCGCCCGCGGTGACCGAGCCGTAGAGGGTGTCGGTCTCGCCGACCCGCTTGGGGATCTCCAGCCGGAGGCTGCCCATGCGGTTGGCGATCTCCTGGGCGGCCTCGCGCTCCTTGGTGTGACGGGCGTCGATCTTGGACCGCTGGTGCTCGAAGAGCTTGATGTTGGCGTTGGTCGCCTCGAGCGCGAACCCCTGGGGCACCAGGAAGTTGCGGCCGAAGCCCGGCTTGACGTCCACCACCTCGCCACGGCGGCCGAGGTGGCGCTGATCGCTGAGCAGAATGACTCTCACGCTACCCTCCTAGTCCGTGGTGAACGGGATGAGCGCCAGATGGCGGGCCCGCTTGATCGCCTGCTGCAAGGGGCGCTGGTGGTTGGCGCAGGTGCCCGAGATCCGCCGCGGCAGGATCTTGGAGCGCTCGGGGATGAACTGCTGAAGGAGCTTGACGTCCTTGTAATCGATGTAGTCGATCTTGTCGGCGCAGAACTTACATACCTTGCGCCGGCGGAAGAAGACCTTTCTTGCGCGCGCCATGGTCTAAACCTCCCCCTCGGGCTCGACGCCGTCGGTCATCCGCTCGTCGCGCTCCCGCTCGGCGGACGGAGCGCCGCTCCGGGCCGGCCGGCGGGCGGCCCGCTTGAGGTCCTCGTCGGTGCGCACCGTCAGGTAGCGGAGGATGCGGTCGTTCTGGCGCATCCGGTGCTCCACCTCGGGCAGCGCGGTCTTGCCGACCTCGCTGCTGATGTAGAGCAGGACGTACTTGCCCTCGTTGACCTTGTTGATGGGATAGGCCAGCTTGCGCCGCCCCCAGTTCTCTTCGCCGGTGATCTGGGATCCGCCGGCCGTGATCATGTTCTTGTAATCCTGCATCATGGTGACCACTTCCTCGTCGGCGACGCGAGGGTCGACCACGAACATCAGCTCGTACGTGCGCATGGGTGGTGAATCGCCTCCCTATGGCCTTAAGTCGGTCCCGCTGTATGCGGAACAGAGAGGTTGAAGATCGGCGGTGCCGGAGCCCGGCCCGCCCGGTGACAAGGGGAGAGATTTTACACGGGTTGGGGGAAATTGCAAGGGCTGTCCCCGGCCAGCTAGCCAGTCTTTTAGCCATCTCAGGGCCGTTCCGCAATTCTCAGGGTCCGTTGCGGAACGCCATCCGCGGTTTTCAGGCATGACTGCGGATCGAGCCCTGTCTTTTCTCCAAGTAAAAAGGATATGCTCTGGCGTCCCAAGGGGATTTCCAGAATGGACGACGTCCTCAGCTTCTTGAAGAGCTACTGGAAGGTGTTGGCCGGCATCGTGGCGACGATCGCCCTGGTCCTCAAGCTGGACAAGCTCGTCGAGGCCCTCCGGCGGTGGGTCGCCCTGGGAGCGGTCCAGCCCAAAGGGTCGAGCGGGTTTCTCCTCAGCGAAGCCTGGGGCTGGGGGCTCGCCTTCGGGGTCGTCGCGCTCCTCGCCAGCCTGGGGCTCTGCGGAAAGCTCTTCCTGGAAAGCCGGGCCTTGAAGCGGGAGCAGCAGACCCGCGGCGAGACGACCCGGAAGACGCTCCAGGGCATGATGTGGGCCGCCAACCGCATCGCCAACCAGTTGTATCCCCTTGCCGAACGCCCACCCTTCACATTCGAGAAGGTGTCCTGGTCGTTCCACATCGAAGCCGACGGGGAGACGCGGGTCACGGCCCAGTATCTGATCCGCGCTTATGAGCGGCCCCTCCACTTCTGGCGATTGATGGTAGGGGCAGAGCCCGACTCCCCGGGAGTGGATTTCCTGGACAGCCTCGGGTTCAAGGTTCAGGACGCGGGAGGTGACCGGGTGGCCTACCTGTTGCGGAGGAACGACAGCCATCGCAAGGAGATCTCGATCTTCTTCCTGCCGCAGATCTCCCCACAGGAGCCCCCGAGAAACATCTCCATCACCTACACCTGGCCAGGAATGTTCAGGAGGCTGCTGAGCCACGGGGACGAGGAGCTCTCGTTTACCCTTGAGTCCCGCACCCAGGTTGCCGAAGTCGAGTACTCGTTCCTCTTCCACCCGAAGCTGCACCGCACCTATGCTCTCGAATGCCGACGGGAGAGCGCAGAAATTCAGGGAGAACGTTTGGAAGTGAAAGAGGTAGATTCAGGGTGGAAAGGATGGGTCTACCACGCCGAGAACGCGCCCGCCGAGGGTTTCACCTACCAGCTACGGCTCACCGCAAGGCGGAGCCGGGCGCCAAACCTAACCGCCGCCGATGTCACCGATCCGAACTGAACGCATCACGGACCTCCTCTCGTCGACCTGACTCTATGCCCTGGGGGCCGAGTCTGTCAACCCCCGGTCGCCTTCAAGCAGAACAACGATTTCCCTCCTCCGGGTATTTCCTCCCGGTCTACCCGTTGAACCCCCGCATCGCCGCCTCCACCCCCTCCCGCAGCCATACCTCGCAGGCGTCGGCGGCGCGGCGGATCATCTCTTCGACGGTCTCGAGCTCTTCGGGCGCGAAGGGGGCGAGGACGAAGTCGGCCAGGTCCTCGTATTTCACCCCTCCCTCCGGGGCGACTCCCAGGCGGAGGCGGGGGATCTCGGAGGTACGGAGGTTCTCGATCACCGATTCGAGGCCGCGGTGGCCGGCGGGGCTTCCCGCCCGGCGGACGCGCAGCTTGCCCAGGGGGAGGTTCACCTCGTCGTAGACCACCAGCACGGCGGCGGGGTCCAGCGCGTGGCGCTCGGCGAAGCAGCGGGCGGCGTAGCCGCTGCGGTTCATGTAGGTCTGGGGCTTGACCAGGAGGACGTCGTCCCCGCCTTCGGCTCCGGCCCTGTGGCCCGCGAGGGAGTTGCACTCCAGCCGATCGACGGGGACCTGCCAGCGCCGGGCGAGCTCGTCGACCACCCGGAAGCCCACGTTGTGGCGGGTGTCGCGATAGGGCTCGCCCGGGTTGCCCAACCCGAGGAGGAGGCGCATGCGGGCGGGTAGGCCCTACTCCTCGGCCTTCGTCTTCTTGATGACCTCGGGCTCCGCGCGCTCGGCCGCCGCGGCCGCCTCGTCCGCCGTCTCCAGACGGCCGTGGCTGAGCGAGATGATGACCTTGTCCGGATCGTCGAGCAGGGTCACCCCCTGCGGCAGCTCGAGGTCCTTGGCCTCGACGTGCTGGCCCACGTGCACGTCGGTGACGTCGACCTCGAGGTGCTTCGGAATGTCGCCCGGCAGGCACTCGACGTTGACCTCGCGGGTGACGAAGTCGAGCATGCCCCCTTCGGTCTTCACGCCGACCGCGGTGCCGACGATCTCGACCGGCACGGCGACGCGGATCTTCTGGTCCATCATCACGCGCTGGAAGTCGATGTGGATCACCTGGCGGCTCACCGGGTCGACCTCCATGTTGCGGATCATCGCGTGCCGCTCCTTGTCGCCGAGCTTCAGCAGGAAGATCGGGTTCTCGCTGCTGTGCCCCTTCATGGTGTCGAGCAGGGTCTTGCGGTCGATCACGATCGACACGCTCTCCTTGCCGCCGCCGTAGACCACCGCCGGGATCTTGCCGGCCGCGCGGGCCCGCCGGTTGGCGTTCTTCCCGGTCTCCTCCCGGGGGTTGACTTCGATCGTCATCGTCTCGCTCATGGGTGTTTCCTCGCTTCTATGGCTTTCTTGGGATCAGTTTTCTCTGGATCAGACGAACAGGGAGCTCACCGAGCTGTTCTCGTGGATGCGGCGGATGGCCTCGCCGAGCAGGGGCGCCACCGACAGGGGGCGCAGCTTCGGCAGCTTGGCGAGCTTGTCGTCCACCGGCGTCGTGTTGGTGATCAGGACCATCTCCAGGGGGGAATTGGCGATGCGCTTGATGGCGGGGCCGGAGAGGATGCCGTGCACCCCCGCCGCCAGCACCCGGTTGGCGCCCTTGGCCTTCAGCGCCTCGACCGACTTGGAGAGGGTGCCCGCGGTGTCGATGATGTCGTCCACCACCAGGGCGTTGCACCCCTCGACGTCGCCGATCAGATGCATGACCTCGGCCTCGTTGGGGGCCGTGCGCCGCTTGTCGATGATGGCGAGCCCGGCGCCCAGTCGCTTGGCGATCGCGCGCGCCCGCTCGACGCCGCCGGCATCGGGGGAGACGACCACCAGGTCCGGGATCCCCAGGTCGCGCACCGCCTCCAGGAGGACCGGCGCGGCGAACAGGTGGTCCACCGGCACGTCGAAGAACCCCTGGATCTGGTCGGCGTGGAGGTCCATGGTCAGCACGCGGTCGGCGCCGGCGCGCGAGATCAGGTCGGCCACCAGCTTGGCGGTGATCGGCACGCGCGGGCGGTCCTTCTTGTCCTGGCGGGCGTAGCCGTAGTAGGGGATCACCGCCGTGACCCGCGAGGCCGAGGAGCGCTTGAAGCTGTCGAGCATGATCAGCAGCTCCATCAGGTTCTCGTTCACCGGGCCGCAGGTCGGCTGCACGATGAAGACGTCGGAGCCGCGGACGTTCTCCTCGACCTGGCAGAAGGTCTCGCCGTCGGAGAAGTTGAACGCGGACACCTTGCCCGCCTCGAGGTTCAGGTAGTCGCAGATCTCGGCCACCAGCGCCGGGTGCGCACGTCCGCCGAAGATTTTCAGCTCACCAGCCATGGTCCCCTCTCAAAGCTCCTTCTG
>QHVW01000164.1 GCA_003223675.1 Acidobacteriota bacterium | reverse complement strand
CGAATCCGCGCCCAGGCCATTGTCCGTGGTGATGTAGAGCCGGCTGTTGTCCGGGTTGAAGGCGATCCCTTCCATGTTGGCCATGTCGGCGTTGGTGAAGTGCCAGCTCTGCACCATGCTGTTGGTGCTCCAGTCATAGAGGTAGACCCTTTGGGCTTCGTCGCTCGCGATCCAGAACAGGCCGCGCGTCGAGTCGTAGGAGATGTCCGAGTAGTCCGTCGCGTTCGGGAGGCTGAGCGTCTTGCAGGCGAGGATCTGCGTGAGATCGGAGGAGAGCTCGAGGATCAGCCCGGGATCCTTCTCTTTGATCACGAAGAAGTGGCTGCCGTCCCAGGTGATCCCTTCGAGGCCGCTGTTGCCCGCGTTGGCGAAGTCCTGCGACACCGTGTTGCCGTCGCCGCATTGGACCGAGTTATAGCCCGACATTCCCGAGAGCGGGATCTGCGTCCCATATTGCAGGGTGTTGTAGTTGAAGGGAACGATCGAGTTTCCGTTTTCGTTCGCGATGTAAACATAATGATCGTCCGTGATGCCCGGCAGGGGCGGCGCGTAGGTGATCCCCTCGAAGTCGGTGGTGCCGAGCGAGCCCGGGCAGCTCGAGGGCTGGCTGGGATAGCGTCCCGCGCTGGAGCCGTTCAGATCCATCTTGAAGACCGTGCAGTTGCTGTCGGTGATCGACCAGAGGGTCGTCTGGTTCTTGGCGAGGCCGAGGCCGGACGCCTCCCGGATGTTGGGGTTGAAGCTGGTGCTGATATCGACGCCGCTGCCGACCTGCGACAGGGTTACCGCGCCCGCGGCGGGTGTCAGGGTCAGGGCGAGCGCCGCCACGGTCCAGGTGAGCTTCTTCGCATTCATGAGACTGCCTCCTCGAGAGATGGTTCGCCGTCAGCGGCGTCACCCCGGGAGTGGGACGAGGCGGCCGGTTATCGCACCCCGGCGAGGGTGCCTGTAGAATGAGCGCATGAGCCTGGGAGACCTCCGCGCCTACAAGCGGATCGGCGAGAACCGGTTCCGCGAGGTCCGCGGCCTCTACTACGAGGACGTGACGGTGGGGGAGACCGTCGAGCACCGGCCGGGGCGCACGATCACCGAGGCGGACAACCTCTGGCAGTCGCTGCTGGCGCTCAACCTCAATCCCATCCACATCGACGCGGCCTACTCCGCGAAGACGGAGTGGGGGCGGCCGCTGGTCTCCAGCCTGGTCACGCTGTCGATCGTCACCGGCATGAGCGTCAATTCGACCAGCGCCCTCACCTTCGCCAATCTCGGCTGGGAGGAGGTCCGGCTGCTCGCGCCGGTGTTCGTGGGGGACACGGTGTATGCGGAGAGCGAGTTCCTGGAGAAGCGGCTCTCCCGCTCCCGGCCCACGCTCGGCCTGGTCACCTGCGCGACCCGGGGGCTCAAGGCGGACGGCACCCTCTTCCTCACCTGCCGGCGGACCTTCCTCCTGCCCACGCGCGAGCATCCGGTGGACGAGAATTATTGACGCCCCTCTCCCGCCGGTCTACGATCCGGGGCACAAGTCATCGCCCAGGACGGAGCGCCGCGCAGCCCCGCGAAATGGAAACGGGGTGCGCGACAACTCCTCGTGAAGGAGGGATCGCCGGCATCGCTATAAGGGACCGGTGCTCAGCGGGGCCGCGGCGCCGGTGAGCCCTTCTCCGGCCCCGCCCCCCATGGCCGCGAGCGCTGTGGGCACGGTCTTTGGCGATCCGGCTCCCGCGATGGCGGGGGGAGGCTCCCTCTACGGCGGCCCGCCGCCCGGCAGCGGCACCGTCTACAATGGTCCGGCGCCGGGGAGCGCCGCGGCGGCCACGATGGCCCGCCCCCGGACCTTCGCGGCGCCGCAAGGTACGCTCAGCATCGGGGACGTGCTGGGAAAGACGTTCTCGATCTTCTTTTCGAACCTGCTGCCGTTCGTGCTGTTGACTGCGGTCATTCTCGCCCCGCTCTACATCCTGCGGGGATATGTGGCCGCGATGCCGGCGGGGGCGGCCACTCCGGTGGCCGTGATCTCCGCCCTCGTGCTCCTGCTCAGCGCGGTCCTCTGCCCCTACATCGCGACGGGGGCGATCACCTACGGAGTCTTCCAGCAGCTCCGGGGGAAGGACACCACGATCGGCGACTGCCTGGGCCGGGGGCTGTCGGCGGTGCTACCGGTGCTGGGGCTCGCCATCGTCCAGACTTTCCTGGTGGCCCTCGGCCTGGTGGCCTGCCTCATCCCGGGGATCCTGCTCGCTCTCCGCTGGGCCGTCGCGGTGCCGGCGATGGTCGCCGAGCGGACTGGAATCAGCGATTCGTTGAGCCGCAGCACCTTCCTCACCGAGGGGTCGCGGGGGGAGGTTTTCGGAGTGCTCTTCGTGCTTGGGGCGCTCCAACTCGGGGCCGGCTTCGCGGTGACCCTCGTGGCGTTGAAGAACCCGACCCTGTCGCTGATCCTGTCCGGCGTCCAGAGCCTGTTCACGGTGGGCCTTTCGGCCACGGGCTCAGCGGTGTTGTATTACCGGCTGCGCAGCCTCCGAGAATCGATCGACGTTGACCAGATCGCATCGGCCTTCGACTGAGCGCCGGCGCCTGCTGGCGGCGCTGCTCCTCGCCGGCCTGGCGGCCGCGCCCGCGGCAGCCGTGGGCCCGGACGAGGCGCAGGCCAAGGCGCGGGCGGCGCTCGCCGATCCCAAATACCAGCACACGCTGCCGCAGCACGAGGAGGCGCCCGAGCCCGGGAAGCTCCAGCACCAATCACCTCCGGAGCGCCCTGGAGAAGGAGACGAGGAGGGCCCCGCTGCTCGGGACGTGTCCATCCCGTCGATGGGGGCCGGGGCCTTCCTGGGCAAGGTGGTCTTCGTCGTCCTCTTCGTGGTCGTGGCCCTGCTGATCCTGGGCTGGATTCTGCGCGAGGTCGTGGACCGCCGCCGGAAGAGCGTCGCGGAGGTGGGTCCGGAGGCGGCGACCGCCGCGGCGGCCGCGCCCGTGCTCAATCTGGCGTTCGACGACGCCTCACGGCTGGCCGCCGAGGGGCGCTTTGCCGAGGCGGTCCACGCTCTGCTGCTGGCCGCCATCCGCCATTTCGCGGAGCGGTCCCGGACGGCCATCCAGCCGTCGCGCACGAGCCGCGAGCTGGTGCGGACGCTGCCGCTCGGTCCCGACGCGCGGGAGGCGTTCTCCGAGCTGGTGCGGACGGTCGAGCTGTCGCTGTTCGGCGGCGCGCCCGTGGGGGCCGCGGACTACGAGCGGAATCTCGCCCGCTTCCAGGCGCTCACCCGGAGGCCGGCATGAGCGAGCCCACATCCGCGGTCGTAGAGGCGCCCGAGATCGAAGGAGGGTTCTCCCGCCGGACGCTCGCCTGGGTCATCGGCTGCGTGGCGGTCTCGTTCGTGGCCGCCGTCCTGCTCAGCGTCTACGGCCGGGATCTGACGAGCCGACCCACGCCTGAGGCCAACACCTTCAGCTACAGCGCCGTCGGGCATCATGCGTTGGTCGAGTTCCTGCGCGCGATGGGGCTCGGCGTGGTCTCGCGCCAGGCGCCGGCGGGGGGCGTGGGGCCCGGCCGGCCGCTGGTGGTGGCCGAGCCGGATTACGGGGACTCGGCCCGCCTCAAGGCGTTGCGCGAGGAGGCCCGGGACCGCCACGCGGCGCTGGTGATCGTGCTCCCCAAGTGGTCCCCGGGCCCGCCGGAGAGGAAGAAGCCGGAATGGCTCTCCAAAGTGAGCCTGATGACCCCCGGGCGCGTCGAGCTGGCCCTGAAGGCGTTCGGGGACGACGAGCTCCGGGACGTCAAGTTGCGGCGCGCCGGCCGGCTCCGCTGCACGGCCCAATGGCAGGGCTCCACGGCCGAGCTGAGCATCGCGGAATCGGCCCAGCTCCTGGAGCCGGCGGCCAGTCTCGAGCCGGTCATCCAGTGCCCGGAGGGGTATCTGATCGCCCGGCGCACAGGAGCGCCGGAGCCGCGGACGTTCGTGATCGCCGATCCGGACCTGCTCAACAATCAGGGGCTCGACCGGGCGGACAACGCGCAGGGGATCTATCAGTTTTTCACCCAGGACCTGGCGGCGACCGGCATGGTCTTCGACGAGACGATCCACGGCTTCAGCCGGGTGCCGGGCCTGCTGGCGGAATCCTTGCGATTCCCCATGGTGCTGGGGGTGCTGCAGTCGCTCGTGCTGCTCGGCGTGGTGCTCTGGGCGGGCATGGGGAGGTTCGGCAAGCCGCTGCCGGCGGCCCCGGCGCTGGGGGCGGGCAAAGAGGTGCTGATCGACAATACGGCCAAGCTGCTGGTGAACGGCGGGCACGTCGGGGACAGCCTGTTTCTCTACTTCCGGCAGGTGACGCGGGCCGTGGCCGCCCACTTTTTCCTGCCGCCCGACCTGGCGGACGCCGAGCGGCTCGCCCGGCTCCAGCGGATCACCCATCTGCACGGGCTGACCTGGGATCTCGCGGCGCTGGAGCGGAGCATCCACCGTCTTCCGGACGGCAGGCGCGGCGGCGAGCCGGCGGCGAAGATCGCCCGCCGGCTCTATGAATGGCGAATGGAGATGACGAATGGCCGCGCCTCTGGACCGGCAGCGTGACGGCGGAGCCGCGCGTCCCTCCTTCGGTTCGGAGCCCGGCAGCGCGGGCTCAGGCTGGGCTCACATTGCGCCCTTCATGCTTCGCCACCCAGGTCGCCACACAGCGCAAGTATTCCGGGACTGGCATCCTGTCGATGTCCTCGCGGACATCGTCCTCGGGGATGCCTTCCGCGAGCCTCGCCTCGAAAAGGCTCGTCGTGAAATCGCTGAATCGAAACCAGATCATTTTTGGATAGGGCGCATTGCGAAGGCCTACTGTTTCGTAAAACCAGTCGCGAACGGAGCGGACGATCTCCTCAGGTTTATTACCATGATTCTTGATGTCGACTCCGGACAGGTCGGACAGAGCCCTTTTGAAGTCATGCTGCTCTTTTTCCAGGATCAGGTGCTTTTTGTTTCGCATGAAGTCGGGGCCATGGAGGCGGGAGCCATAATCGATGCCGAGCTCGAACGGCATGTTCATTCGGTAGAGCTCGCGAGCACGCGCGGCTTGGAGACGGGAGAGGTCGTGGATGCTGAGCTTGGAATGCCGGATCAGCTCGCAAATCTTGTCGAGCCGGCTCTCTCCGGAATCGGACCGCTCCGAGGCGATTCGAGGACGGTAACCCAGATAGACGATCGTGAACAGGAGCGGGCGAAGAAGGTCTATGTATTTGTCATCGAACGGGCAGTTGACGAAGACGTTCCACTCATAGCCATCGACTGCGCCAGCGAGCGCAGCGCCGCTCACTTCCCCTCTTTCGGCGGTTGAGGATCATGCCCAAAGGAGTCTTTGCTGCGGACCATCCCGTCGCGGCCATGGATGTAGAGCTCGGTGCCTTGGTTCTTGCTGACCTTGCGCCCGTAGCTGATCGCTTCCCGCTGGGTATCGAATCGCCTGGTGGCGTGGGTAGAGCCGCCCTTCTTAACACTCCATCCCCCATCGGGGTGAGGAACTACGTGCTGTGAGGTCTTGGCCATGGGTTCTCCTCAGATCGGGAAGCGAGAGCGCCTCTCAACGCCACCCGATGCTTTACCGAGATATCCTAGCAGATCTCGAGCATCCGGCGCGGTCGTGCCCAGGGAAGGAGCCTGGAGGAGTGGAAAGATGATAAAATTTCAGTCTACACAAAACGGCGAGGTAGAGTGACGAATGGCCATCGAGAAGGTTCGTGAGCTGGGGACGGCGCTGCGGGAGCGCATCGGCCGCGCGATCGTCGGCCAGGACGACGCCATCCACCTGATGATGGTGGCCCTGATCTCGGAGGGGCACATCCTCTTCGAGGGGCCGCCCGGGACCGGCAAGACCCTGCTGGCGCGCGCGTTCTCCGCGTGCGTCAAGCTGGATTTCAAACGGGTGCAGTTCACCCCCGACCTGATGCCGGGCGACCTGATCGGCACGAACCTGTTCAATTTCCAGACGAACGCCTTCACGCTCACCAAGGGGCCGCTGTTCACCGAGCTGCTGCTCGCCGACGAGATCAACCGCACGCCGCCGAAGACCCAGGCGGCGCTGCTGGAGGCGATGCAGGAGCGCACGATCACCATCGACGGCACGTCGCACCCGCTGTCGTCCGGCTTCATGGTGGTGGCCACGCAGAACCCGATCGAGCAGGAGGGGACCTATCCGCTCCCCGAGGCCCAGCTCGACCGCTTCCTGTTCAAGGCCCTGATCGGCTACCCCGCCCGCGAGGAGGAGATGGCGATGGTGAAGACCCACGGCCACCAGACGGCGATGCCGCACCTGGACCGGCTGGGGATCACCCCGCTCTGCGACCTGCGTTTCATCACCTGGGTGCGGCAGGTGGTCTCAGGGCTCCGCCTGGCCGACGAGACGGTGGCCTACATCGTGGATCTCATCCGGGCCACGCGCAATCATCCGGCCCTCCAGTATGGCGCCAGCCCGCGCGCGGCCAACATGCTGGCCGCCTCCGCCCGCGCCGCCGCCGTGCTCGAGGGGCGGGACTTCGTGATTCCGGACGACATCAAGGGCCTCCTCAAGCCGCTCCTGCGGCACCGCGTGGTCCTCTCGCCCAGCGCCGAGGTGGATGGGTTGGGAGTGGATTCGGTGCTGGATCAGGTGCTGGGGCAGGTGGCGGCGCCAAGGTAAACCATGCGTCCCACCCGCCGCGCCATCCTCCTCGCCGCCCTCGGCCTGCCGATCGCCCTCCTGCCGGTGGCGGTGCACGAGCGGCTGTGGCCGTTCTGGCCGATGTACCTGGGATTGCTGGCGCTGGCGCTGGGGGTGGACATGCTGTGGGCGCCGCGCCGCAAGACGGTCGCGGCCTCGGTGGAGATGCCGGGCACGCTCTATATCGGCGAGGAGGAGGAGGCCGTGCTCACCGTGAGGGTGCCCACCTCCCGGCGGGCGCCGGTGGCGGTGGCGGTCGACCTTTCGGAGCGGCTGGTGCCGCAGCCGCCGCTGCGGGGGCGGGTCTCCGGCGGGACGGCCGTGCTGCGCTTCCGGCTCGTCCCCCTCCGGCGGGGGCGGATCGTGGTCGAGCGCGCCTGGGTGCGCACCCCCGGGCCGCTGGGGCTGATGGCGACCGTGGCGGCGGTGGACCTCAAGCGGCAGGCGCCGGTGGTGCCCAACATCCGTCCGGTCAAGACGGTGGCGATGCGCCTGCTCACCGATCCGGAGCTGCGCAGCGGCCTGAAGATCGAGCGCTACAAGGGGGACGGCTCCGAGCTCGATTCGCTCAAGGAGCACACGCCGGGGGACGACCACCGCACGGTCGACTGGAAAGCCTCGGCCCGGCACCGCAAGCTGATCTCGCGCCAGTTCCGCGCCGAGCGCAATCATCAGATCCTGATCGCCATCGACACCGGCCGCCTGATGTGCGAGCCGCTGGCGGGCATCCCCAAGGTGGATCACGCGGTCAACGCGGCGCTGCTCCTCGCCTACATCTCGCTGCGCGCCGGGGACCGCGTGGGGCTCGCCTCGTTCGACGCCCGCCCGGGGCTGTTCGTCGAGCCCAAGGGAGGGCTGCGCGGGTTCGACGTGCTGAGCCAGATGGCCGCCCAGGTGGACTACGCGGACCGCGAGACCAACTTCACCCTGGGCCTGACCGCGATCGCCCAGAAGCTCTCGCGGCGCTCGCTGATCGTGGTGCTCACCGATTTCGTCGATACCATCGCGGCCGAGCTGATGGTGGAGAACCTCGACCGGCTGTCGCGGCGGCACGTGGTCGTCTTCGTGGCGCTCCAGGACCCCGGGCTCGCGGCCACTGCGGACGGCGCCCCCGCGGGGCTGCTGGACCTCAATCGCGCCGTGGTGGCCGGCGGGCTCCTGCGCGACCGCGAGGTGGTGCTGCGCCGCCTGCGCCGGCTGGGGATCTATCCCATCGACGCCTCCCCGGCCCAGGTGACGCCGCGGCTGATCGACGCCTATCTGGACATCAAACGGCGGGAGAGGATCTGATGCCCGAATTCGATCTCAAATCCGCCCAGTTCCGCCGCGAGCGGGAGGCCGCCTGGAAGGAGCTCGAGGAGCTGCTCGCGCGGCTGGAGAAGAAGGGGCTGGAGAGCCTGACGGCGGACGAGCTTCACCGTCTGCCGGTGCTCTACCGGAGCGCCGTCAGCTCGCTCTCGGTGGCCACGGCGATCAGCCTGGACAAGAACCTGCTCGACTATCTGACCGCCCTGGTGAGCCGCGCCTACATCGCCGTCTACGGTGCCAAGCGGCGGGTGGGGGAGGCGGTGGCGGATTTCTTCCTGCAGCGGTTCCCGTGGGCGGTGCGCCGCTATTTCGTCTTCGTGCTCGCCGCCTATGCCCTGCTGGGGCTCGGCGTGCTCACCGGCTACCGGCTGGTCCTGGCCGATCCGGAGCGCTACTACAGCCTGGTGGGCGACGCCATGGCGCAGGGGCGCAATCCCGCCGCCTCGGACAAGGAGCTGCGGGACATCCTCTATAGCGGCGAGGCGGGGCCGCTGGGACTCTTCGCCACCTTCCTCTTCACGCACAACGCCAAGATCGGCATGGTCTGCTTCGCCGTCGGCTTCGTGGCCGGGGTGCCGGTGATCTATCTGCTGTTCTTCAACGGCCTGGAGCTGGGAGCGATGGCGGCCCTCTACCAGACGCGCGGGATGGGGGCGGAGTTCTGGGCCTGGGTGCTGCCGCATGGCATCACCGAGCTGAGCGCGGTTGCCTTAAGCGGCGCGGCCGGCATGGCGCTCGGCGCCGCGCTCGTCTTCCCCGGCCGGCACACCCGCCTGCGCAACCTCGCCCTCCAGGGGCGGGAGGTGGCGCTGCTGGCCCTGGGGGCCGTCGCCATGTTCCTGATGGCCGGTCTGATCGAGGGGATCTTCCGCCAGGTGGTGCACGACGTGGGGGTCCGCTGGGCCCTCGCCACTCTGACGCTCGTCTTCTGGACCTGGTACTTCCTCGCCGTGGGGCGGCGGGCGCCGGAGGGGCCGGCATGAGCGCCGTGTCGCTCGACAAGACGCGCGTCCATCCGGTGCTGACCCCGGAGGGGCTGTCGCTCCCCTTCGTGGTGGGCTCGGCCGGCGACCGCATCAGCGCCTTCCTGCTCGACACCCTGCTGATCTTTCTCGCCACCCTGGGCGTCTGGGTGCTCGCCGGAATCAGCGCGGCCCTCGGGTTGAAGGAGCTTGGATTCTCGGTGGCGCTCCTGGTGGGCTTCCTGCTGTGGAATTTCTATTTCATCTACTTCGAGGCGCACCGGGGCGGGGTGACCTTCGGCAAGCGCAAGGCGGAGCTGCGGGTGATCTCGCGCGATGGCGGACCGCTCACGGCGGAGGCGGTGGTCGCCCGCAACCTGATGCGGAACCTGGAGCTTCAACTGCCTCTCCTGGTGCTCCTGGCGCCCGACCAGATGCTTCCCGAGGCCCCGGTCTGGGGCCGGCTGATCGCCGCGGTCTGGCTCCTGGCCTTCGCTTTCATGCCCCTGTTCAACAAAGACCGCCTGCGCTGCGGCGATCTGGTGGCGGGCACGATCGTGGTCAAGGCGCCGGTGGCGGTCCTGCTCGGGGACCTCACGGATCGTGGCGTGACCCGCCCGGCGGAGCGCCGCGAGCGCCCGGCCGCGCGCTGGTCGCCGCCGCCACCCACGCCGGCCTTCGCGCCGGAGCCCGTGGCGGAGGAGTTTCCGTTCACCCGCCAGCAGCTCGACATCTACGGCATCCACGAGCTCCAGGTGCTGGAGGACCTCCTGCGGCGCGACGATCAGGGGGTGCTCGACGGGAGCATCCTGGAGGAGGTCTGCGACAAGATCAAGACCAAGATCGGCTGGCCCCGCGAGCGCTGGGACGTCCAGCCGCGCCGCTTCCTCGACGCCTTCTACCGCGCGCAGCGGGGACGGCTGGAGCAGAAGATGCTCTTCGGGCAGCGGCAGGAGCGGAAGAAGGGGTAGCTACCCCCGCTTCACCACCACCACCGTCACGTCGTCCGGAGCCTGCTCCGCGCCGAGGTGGCGGCGGCAGTCGTTGAGCAGGGCGTCGACGATCTCGACGGCGGGGCGGTGTCCCATGGCCCGCACCACCTCGCGGGCGCGCTCGAAGCCGTAGGCGTTGCCGTTGCGGTCCAGCGCCTCGAACAGGCCGTCGGAGCAGAGGACGAGGGTGCTCCCGCGCGGCAGCCGGAAATCGCGGTCGGCGTAGGCCTGCACGGGGCCGCGGCCGAGCGGCAGTCCGGGGAGGTCGATCTCGACCACCCGGCCGGGCTCCATGACCAGCGGATAGGGGTGGCCGGCGTTGGCGAGCCGGGCTTCGCCGGTCTCCGGGTCGAGCCGGATCAGGGCGAGGCTGGCGAAGCTGTGGTCCGTGGTGACGCCGCGCAGCACCGGGTCGAGCCGCCGCAGCACGCTGGCGGGGGTCTCGCCTATCTCGACGAGGCTCAGCAGCCCCGCCTTGATCATCGCCTGGGCCACCGCGCACGAGTAGCCGTGGCCGGCCACGTCCCCGGCGGCGATCCAGAGGCCTCCGGCGTCGTCGCGCAGGAAGTCGTAGAGGTCGCCGCCGGCCTCGCCGGCGAGCACCGAGCGGGCGGCGATCTGATAGCCCTCCAGCCGCGGCATCTCCTGGGGGAGCAGGCCGAGCTGCATCCGCGAGAGCAGATCCACCTCGTGGCGGATGCGCCTCTCTTCGACCAGACGGCGCATGAAGGGCGGCGGCGGCTCGGCGGAGCTCTCCGTCTGCTCGGAACGGGAGATCCCCACGGCCCCCAGGATCAGGAAGCCGGCAGTGAGGGCCGCCGTCAAGGCGAAGGAGCCCTGCAGCCAGCCGGGATGCAGCCCGGAGAGCGCCGCGGCCGGGAGCAGGAACGAGACCACGGCGGCGGACAGCAGCACCGTCAGGCCCAGCCGCCGGCAGGTCCAGACCAGCGCTCCGATCCAGAGGGCGCTCACGGCCCACTCGACCGGGAAGGGGAGGAGGCGGAACGGGGAGAGGACGAAGCCGCCGAGGAGAGCCGCCGCAGGCAGGGACCAGCGGCCCGGCAGGAAGCGTACGGCCAGCGCGGTGAGCAGCGTCACGCCGGCGGCGATCCAGAGGCCGTCGAGGATGGGGCTCCCATCGGCCCGGAAGGCCGGCAGCGGCACGCTGGGGCCCGCCGGCGAGACGGCCGGCAGGAGGACCGCCAGGGAATAGAGGGCGAGGCGGGTGCCCGCCAGCCCGCTCCCCAGGGCGAAGCCGGTGAGGAGCCCGCGGCCGCCGCGAGGCCCGAGACGCCCACGGCGGAGGGTGTCCAGGCTGGTGGTGAACTGGGGATCGGTCGCCCGCAGCAGCGATTCACCCGCCGACCAGACGAAGAAGATCCACAGGGCCTTGCCGGCGGCGCCGAAGAGCAGGTTGGGAATGAGCCAGAAGATCGGTTGCTGGAGCCCTCTCACCCAGGCCGGGCTCACCGAAACCAGAGCGAGCGCGGCGAGCAGGGCGCCGTTGACGAGATCGATCCGGGACCGCATCAACAGGGCCAGGAAGACCACCGCCGCGGCGAGCGCCAGGGGGACGAAAAGAAAAAAGGTGGTGAGGATCTGGTAGGGGTTGACGAGGACATAGCCTCTGCCGGCCACGGCGGGCTCCCGGCTGGTGGACACCTGGAGGGGAGGCGCGAGGAGGACGGACACCTGCTGCCGCGGCGAGCTCCCGGCAAGGTCGCGGATGCGCCAGTACTGCGGCCCCACAAGAAGACGCCCTTCCCGCTTGGGCCCCAGCGACTCGCCCGGCGCCGTCAACTGCCTTTCCAGGAGATCGGCCATGCCCTCATACCGCTGGACGTCCATGCGGCCGAAAGGGGACGCGTCGGGCTCGGTCCATTCGGCGCTGAACGGCCGGCCGTCCAGGGAGAAGCCCACGACAAGGGTCTGATCCAATGGATCGCCCGGCTGGTGGACGGTCTGCGAGACTTCGGCGAGGAGCCCGGTGCGCGTCCTGGCGAGCCAGGAGGAGGCCTGCTCTCCCTGATCGGCGTAGATCTCTTGCAGGGAGCGGTTGCTGCGGGAGGCCAGGGAGACCTCCGGCTCGCCGGCCGGCTGGAAGCCCGTCCGTCGGGCCATCTCCTGAAATCGCGCTCGAAAGAAGCCACGGGGTGGCAGCGGGCCGGTCCGCCACTCGGGAAGGGCGCTCAGGGCCAGCGCGACACCCAGGGCGAAGACGAGAAGGCCCGCGCCGGCCGCGAGGAGCGAACCCGGCCGAGAGCTGCCGCCGGCGCGGCCGGCCGGCATCAGCCTTCTCCCTCCCGCCGCCGGAGCACCAGCACCGTGGTGTCGTCGAGCGACCGCGCCGCGCGCAGGTGCCGCCGCCAGTCGGCCAGCAGGATCTCCAGGATCTTCGCGGCCGGCTGGGAGCCGGGTCCGCGCAGCAGCTCGCGCAGACGGTCGAAGCCGTAGATCCTGCCGTCGCCGTCCGACGCCTCGAACAGGCCGTCGGAGCAGAAGACGATGGCGCTGCCGGGAGGCAGGTGGAAGGCGCGGTCCTCGTAGCGCCGGGGAGGGCCCAGGCCCAGGGGCAGCGAAGGCAGCTCCACCTCGGCGACCTCCCCGTCCGCGAGGATGAGGGGGTAGGGATGGCCGGCGTTGCTCATCAGGGCCTCGCCGGTCTCGGGGCGGAGACGGAGCAGGGCGAGGCTGGTGAAGTTGCGCCGGGCTCCGGCCGCCCGCAACACGCGGTCGGCGCGCTGCAGGACCTCCGCGGGTGTCCGCCGCCGGCCGACGAGGCTGGCGAGCGCCGCCTTGGTCATCGCCTGGGCGATGGCGCAGGAGTAGCCGTGACCGGCGACGTCCCCGGCCGCGATCCAGACGTAGCCGTCCTCGTCGCTCAGCACGTCGTAGAGGTCGCCTCCCGCCTCGTTGGCGATCACCGATTGGGCGGCGAGCTCGTAGCCTTCGACGCGGGGGAGGGTCCGCGGCAGCAGGGCCCGCTGCATCTTGGCCAGCAGCTCCATCTCGTTGCGGAAGCGCCTCTCCTCCTCCAGGCGCCGTACGAACACCGGCGGCGACAATCGTTGCACCTCGGCGGTGGCGGAGCGTGAAAGGCCCAGCCAGCCGAGCACTGGCGCTGCCGCGGCGAGACCGGCCGCCAGGGCCAAGGTCCCCGGCATCCAGCTCAGATAGCGAAACGCGAGAGCGGCCGCGGGGAGCAGCATGGCAAGCAGGGAGGCCGTGAGCAGGGCGGTCAACCCGTGGCGGCGGCCGATCCAGACCAGCAGGCCCGTGAAGAGCAGGTTGGCGGCCAGACCGGCCGTCAGGCTGGGCTCCACCGGAACAGGGCGGAGGAGGAGGCCCGCGATCAGAGCCGCGGCCGCGGGCGCCCAGCGGACGGGCAGCACGCGCACGGCGAGAGCGAGGGCGAGGGCCACGCCTCCCGCCAGGCCGATACCCTGCGTGATCGGGCTGCCGAAGGGCTGAAAGAGCGGCAGGGCCACACTGGACCGCGCGGGCCAGACGCCGGGGAGGAGCTCCGCCAGCGAAAGCAGCCCCAACCGGAGGCCGCCCAGGGCCGCGCCGAAGCTGAAGCCGACGAGCAGGGCCCGGCCGCCGCGCGGGCCCAGCCGGCCGGCCCGCAGAGCGTCCAGGCTAGTGGTGAAATCCGGCGAGGTGGAGCGCAGCAGCGACTCCGCGCAGGCCCAGAGGAGGAAGATCTCGATCCCGGAGACCACGACGAAAGGGAGCCCGGCCGACCACAAGGAGGCCGCCGGCAGCCCCGGGAGCATCGAGGCCAGGGCGGCGCAGGAGAGGACGGCGGCGTTGACGACGCCGATCCGGGCCTGCAGGGCGAGGGCCGTGAACAGGGCGATCAGGCCGAGGAGCGTCAGGAGGCCGCGAAAGAACAGGCTGGCCATCTGGAGAGTCGCTCCCTCAGCGTTCGCCAGACGCGCCGGCGTCAGGGCTCCCGGCATGCGCTCGAGGAGCCCTTGCTGCGGAGCGGCGGTGCCAAACAGGAACTGCGGGCGCTGGCCGCCGCGGAGCGCATAGGCCACGCGCGGCAGATTGGAGATCCGGTCGCTCTGCTTGGCGCCGAGGCTCTCCCCGGGAGCTAGGAGCTGAGGCGCCAGAGCGTCGGCCAGAGGGGACTCGGAGGCGAAGAAGCTCGTCGGCGAGTAGAGCTGTAGAAGGTCGCGCGCCCACCAAGTGACGAATTCGGGCTGGCCGTTCAAGGCGAAGATCCCTGTCAGGCCCAGCGGAGCGGCCCCCGGGGCTTCCTGCCCGTTGTGGACCGCCTGGACACAGATCGCGCTACGGGTGGCGAGGAGCCAAGCCGAGCCGCCGTCACCGAGCGGCCGGTACGGCTCGAGCTGCAGCACGTTGCGGGTAACGAGGAAGAGGCTGGGCTCTCCGGGCTCCAGGACGAGGCCGGCCCGCGCGGCCATCTCCCGGTACCGGTTCCGATAGACCGACTCGGCCAGCGGCTCGCCCGCCCGCCACTCGGGCAGGAAAGTGTCCGCCAGGGCGATCCCCGCCGCCAGGGCGAGGAGCCCCAGGACGGCCCCGAGCAGCAGATTCCGGCGGGTATGGACGCTGGGGCTCATCTCTTCATTCGTGAATACGCGCTTCAGCCGCCAGGGTTCTCGGAGCGGGCTCCGCCGCATCTTACCGCCGTTTCTTCGCCCGTGCCGTGAGCTCCCGCGAACGCAAAGCCCGGGCCGAAGGCTCGGCCCGGGCTGGTTTGTGGGGCTGAGGGGTTGCCGGCCTTACTTCGGCGGCTCGCGCTTGACGACGGGATGGTTCTCCCACAGCCACTGGCGCAGCCCCTCCATGTCGTTCACCACCCACTTGTAGCGCTCGCCGCGCTCGGTGAGGTGTTTGGAGCCCGGCTTCTTCTCATGGCAGGTCGTGCAGTGCGAGAACGCCACCACCACGTCGTCGTAGCCTTTCAGCGTGTGCATCTCCTGGTAGTACATGCCCTGGTCGGTGAGCAGCTTGCTGCCGGGCTTGTCGTGGCAGGTGGTGCACGGCAGCCCTTCCTTCTGGGCGATCTTGTTCGACGCCTGAGCCCGGTCCCCTCCGGCGGTCCAGGAGAGCGCCATCGCGGTGGTCAGGACGAGGCCGAAGATGAGGTAACGTTTCATGGCTCCTCCTTACCCGCTCAGCGGTCCAGCACCCAGGAGATTCCCAGGCTCACGGTCCACTGGCTGTGATCCACGCGCGCGCCGGGGCCGAAGGGGTTCACCTGCGGGTCGGGGTTGTTGTTGGTGACGCGCTTGTTGAAGGCGCGCTCGATGGCGAAATCGAA
Organism: Acidobacteriota bacterium; assembly: GCA_003223675.1. Lineage (GTDB taxonomy): Bacteria > Acidobacteriota > Thermoanaerobaculia > Multivoradales > UBA5704 > DATARR01. The sequence continues at coordinate 198 of QHVW01000164.1, read as the reverse complement.
GGTCTTGTTGCCGGAGAGCCAGCCGAATCCCGCCGTGAGATGCTTCTCGACGGTGGCCGGGAACAGCGGCGTCAGCGTGGAGCTCGGCACGGGATTGGTGCCGTAGTTGTAGCCGGCCCGCAGCGTGAGTTGGGGATTCAGGCGGTAGTCCGCACCCAGGGCGTAGACCCACTGGTCCTTCCAGTTGAAGACGAACGG
>QHVW01001054.1 GCA_003223675.1 Acidobacteriota bacterium | reverse complement strand
GGCGGCAGCCTGGTGGACGCCACCGCGCTCCAGATCCAGGGCGTGCTCGACGATCTCTACACCTACAACGGCCCCCTGGGCGCCACCTTCGCCGCCGGCCACGCGCCGACCCTGCGGGTCTGGGCGCCCACCGCGCACACCGTCAAGCTCCACCTCTTCAACGACTCCAATCCGGCCACCCCCTCGACGGTCTATCCGATGACCGTTGATCCGGCCACCGGCGTCTGGACCGTCACCGGCGACCCGAGCTGGTATGGCAGGTACTACCGCTACGAGGTGGACGTCTACGTGCGCTCCACCGGCAACGTCGAGACCAACCTGGTGACCGACCCCTATTCGGTCAGCCTGTCGCTCAACAGCCAGCGCAGCCAGATCGTCGACCTCGCCGATCCGGCCTATAAACCTTTCGGTTGGGACGGCCTGGTCAAGCCGCGGCTCGACGCCCCCGAGGACATCGTCCTCTACGAGCTCCACGTCCGCGACTTCAGCGCCAGCGATCCCACCGTGCCGGACAACCTCAAGGGGACCTTCAAGGCGTTCACCCTCCCCTTCTCGGCCGGCATGATCCACCTGCGCTCGCTGGCCCTCGCCGGCCTCACCCACGTCCACCTGCTCCCCAGCTTCGACATCACCTCGATCAACGAGGACAAGTCGACGTGGCAGCAGCCGGCCGGGGATCTCTCGAGCTTCCCCCCCGACTCCACCGAGCAGCAGACGCGCGTGCGGGCCGTGGCCGACAACGACCCCTTCAACTGGGGCTATGACCCCTGGCACTACACCGTGCCCGAGGGGAGCTACTCCACCAATCCGGACGGCCCGACGCGCATCGTCGAGTTCCGCCAGATGGTCCAGTCCCTCAACCTCAGCGGCCTGCGCGTGGTGATGGACGTCGTCTACAACCACACCAGCGCCGCCGGCCAGAACGACCGCGCGGTGCTCGACCGCATCGTGCCGGGCTACTACCACCGCCTCAACAGCGACGGCAACATCGAGACCAGCTCCTGCTGCCAGAACACCGCCTCCGAATTCAACATGATGGAGAAGCTCCTGATCGATTCGGTGGTGACCTGGGCCAAGCAGTACAAGGTGGACGGCTTCCGCTTCGACCTCATGGGCCACCACATGAAGCGGAACATCCTCAACCTCCGCGCCGCCCTCGACGCCCTCACCCCCGCCATCGACGGGGTGGACGGCAGGAAGATCTACCTCTATGGAGAGGGGTGGAACTTCCCGGCACCGGCATCGGCACCTTCAGCGACCGCATCCGCGACGGCGTGCGCGGCGGCGGCCCCTTCAGCGGCATCCAGGAGCAGGGCTTCCTGACCGGCCTCTACACCGACCCGAACGCCACCAACCAGGGCTCCTCGCAGGACCAGCTCAACAAGCTCCTCTTGGAGACCGACTGGGTGAAGACCGGCCTCGCCGGCGCCCTCGCCGACTACCAGCTCGTCGACCGCAACGGCAACCTCGTGGCCGCCCGGCAGATCGACTACAACGGCCAGCCCTCGAGCTACACCGCCGATCCGCAGGAGGTCATCAGCTACATCGAGGCCCACGACAACGACACCCTGTGGGACGCCATCCAGGTGAAAGCCGCGCCGGCGGCCGGCCTGGAAGACCGGGTGCGGATGCAGAGCCTCGGGATGAGCATCCTGGGCTTCGGCCAGGGGATCCCCTTCTACCACGCGGGCGTCGAGCTGCTGCGCTCGAAGTCCCTGGACCGCAACAGCTACAACTCGGGCGACTGGTTCAACAAGCTCGACTTCACCTACAACTCGAACAACTGGGGCGTCGGCCTGCCGCCGGCCCCGGACAACCAGTCCAACTGGCCGATCCAGGGGCCGCTGCTGGCGAACCCGGCCCTGAAGGCGGGCCGCCCGCAGATCCTGGAGGCCTACGCCCACTTCCTGGAGACGGTGGCCATCCGCAAGAGCACCCCGCTCTTCCGTCTGCGCACCGCCACGGACGTCGAAAACCGGCTCCACTTCTACAACAACGGCGCGAGCGCGATCCCGGGCGTCATCGTGATGAGCCTCGCGGACGACGACGGCGGCGTGGACCGCGCCCACAAGCGGGTGGCGGTGGTCTTCAACGCCAACGATCAGACCCAGACCTTCACCACGCCGGAGCTCCAGGGGGTGCCGCTGACGCTGCATCCGCTGCAGAAGATCTCGGCCGATCCGGTGGTGCGCGCGGCGAGCTTCGACCAGAACCTCGGCGCCTTCTCCATTCCGGGCCGCACGGCCGCCGTCTTCTGGGCCAACCGTCCGGCCACGGAGCAGATCCAGCTCCTGATCCAGGACGTCAACAACCTGGTCGCCTCCGGAGCGATCTCCAGCGGCAGGGGCAACGCCCTCGAAGCGAAGCTCGACGCGGCGCTCCAGCAGGCGCAGAAGGGAAACTCCATCCCCGCCGCCAACCAGCTCGCGGCTTTCGTCACGCAAGTCACGGTCTTCGCCAACCAGGGCTTCCTGACCCAGGACGCCGCCCAGGCGCTGACCGCGAACGCCGCGCTGGCGATTGCGGGGTTGGCGAACCCGTAAACCGCGGAACCGGGAATCCGCGTTCCCACCGGCCGCCGCCTCCCGGGAGGGGGGCGGCGGTTTTGTTTTGGTAATTCAGGCTAAGGTATTATCTTGCCCAAAGTCTGGATCATCTCCTTGGGGGAAATTCAGGCTTTGAACAAAGGCATACAGGAGACATCATGGAACGAGTAAATATATTTGTGAGCTACAGTCACCAAGACCGAGAATGGCTGGAACGCCTATCGCTGCACCTCGCCGTCCTGGAACGCGGGGCGTTGGTTTATGTCTGGTCTGATACGCGAATTGCAATTGGGGCCAACTGGGAGGAAGAGATCGAAAAGTCTCTAGGAGGATCCAAGGCTGCGATACTCCTGATCAGCCCATCTTTCCTGGCTTCCGACTTCATCTGGAATAAAGAGATGCCCCTGAT
>QHVW01000074.1 GCA_003223675.1 Acidobacteriota bacterium | reverse complement strand
GTATACGCAACCTGTGGGCCCGAAGTTGTTTCTTCCTGGTTCCGGTACGCTCTTCGCGGCGGCGCGATGGGTGCTTGAAAGGCAAGACACGTTCCCGAGGTAGATGTTGAGGCCAGCCCACCTCCTCAAGACGCTCTCTCTTCCTACGGTTGTGAATCGAGCTTTGTTGCCGAGCTGGGCAAGGTAAGGAGAGGAAGGAGCGTCCAGCAGAGATTTGCGGGGGAGAGAGTCAAGGTGGGGCATGGCGATATAGACAGCCCTCTCCATGTCAGTTGGCCCAAGCGTGTGGGACGCTCTCGCGCGATCACCGAAGACAGGGCCGGCCAGAATCGTTCGGCCCCTTTCACACCCAAGGAGCCGACGGCGGCATGTGACCAAAAAATTTAGCACCTGCTGCTCCCTTTGGCAAGCCCCACCTGGAGAGTCGCTTCTAGTTAAGTGAGTGCGGCTGGGCCCAAGAACCGAGCCCACCTCTATGGGTTCTTTGGATAACGCGACAAAAGGCCGCCCGAGGGGCCCTTTTCGTCAGGGCGGCCCTTCCAGCGCCTTCTTAGTGTCCATCCGGTGGAAAGCGTTTCAGCCTCCCACGCCCCGCGGCGGCCGGATCGCGGGCGAATCCGTTAGAATTCCCGCATGCCAGATGACAATGGGTGCTCCGGGCACCCGCTCGAGGCCGATACCCGCCCCGGCGGGTATCAACGGCAGGCGACCGCGTCCCTGCTCGTCCCCGGGCTGACGCTGCTCTACCACCCCGATCTGGAACGGATCGGCGAGCGCGCCCTGCTTCCCGGGCTCCCGAGTGGTTACGGGGAGCTCCTCTCCCGGAGCCTGCCGGACTTCGTGCCGCCGGACCGCCCCCTGCGGCGCCCCCTGGAAGACGGCTACCTGAGCCGCCAGCCGCTCCGTCTGCTACCCGGTCCCGAGCCGGGCTCCGTCCGCCTGGAGCGCGCCGGCAGCAGCACCTCCGTGGCGGCCAACGGCGAGCACGTGGCCGAGGAGCGGGCGTTCTCGGCCGCGGAGGTCGAGCGCGGCGTCGTCCTCCTCCTCGCCGACCGGGTGGTGCTCCTGCTCTCTCCGCTCACCCCGGTCTCCGCCGCGGGCCTGCCCCGGTTCGGTCTGGTCGGCGAGGGACCGTCCGCCATCCAGTTGCGCCGCGAGATCCTCCGCGTGGCCCCGGTGACGACGCCGGTGCTGATCCGCGGCGAGACCGGCACCGGCAAGGAGCTCGTCGCCCGCGCCCTGCACCAGGCGAGCCTGCGCTGCCGGAGCCCCTATCTGGCGGTGAACATGGGAGCGATCCCCGCGAGCCTGGCCGCCGCCGAGCTGTTCGGAGCGGCGCGGGGAGCGTTCACCGGCGCGGACCGTCCGCGGGAGGGGTATTTCGTCCGCGCCCACGGCGGCACGCTTTTCCTCGACGAGATCGGCGAGACGCCTCCGGAGATCCAGGTGCTCCTCCTGCGCACCCTCGAAACGGGCGAGATCCAGCCGGTGGGCGGCACCCCCAGGCAGGTCGACGTCCGCTGGGTCGCCGCCACCGACGCCCGCCTGGAGGACGACGTGGCCGCCGGGCGGTTCCGCGCGCCGCTCCTCCACCGGTTGGGGGGCTATCAGATCCAGGTGGCGCCGCTGCGCCGGCGGCGGGAGGACCTCGGCCTCCTGCTGCTCCACTTCCTCCGCCAGGAGCTCGCGGAGCTGGGAGAATCGCACCGCCTCTGCGCCTCCGGGCATCCCTGGGTGCCGGCCCCCCTGGTGGCCTATCTCGCCGACTACGACTGGCCGGGCAACGTCCGCCAGCTCCGCAACGTGGTGCGCCAGCTCGTGCTCGCGGGCCGCGACGCCGGCGAGGAGGGGATGTGGATGCAGGTGGAGTCCACCCTGCGGGAGGGCGCGAAGCCCGCCTCGGACCAGCCCGCCTTGGACCGCATCACCGACTCCTGTCCCGCGGCTTCGCGGGAGCCGCGGCGGGCCCCCCGGAAGCCGTATCGCCATCCCGAGGAGGTCGGCGAGCAGGAGATGCTGGCGGCGCTGCGGGCCCATCGCTGGCGCCCGCAACCGGCGGCCGAGCAGCTCGGTATCTCTCGGCCGTCGCTTTACGCTAAAATCGAGAAAAGCACCAAAATCCGCAAGGCCGCCGACCTCAGCAGGCAAGAGATCGAGGCGTGCTACGCGCAAGTCGGAGGTGATCTCGACGCGATGGTGGAAAGACTCGAAGTGTCCAAACGCGGGCTCCAGATCCGGATGACCCAGCTCGGCCTGGGCAAGGAGTGACGTGGCGGACACTCTGCTGGATCCGCGCACCCCCCGGGACATCGGCCCGTACCACATCGAGGAACGGCTCGGGGCCGGCGGCATGGGCGAGGTCTATCGCGCCTACGACCAGCGGCTCGGACGCTCGGTGGCCGTGAAGCTCATCCGTCCCGAGGCCTCGGGGGACGCGCGGGCGCGGGAGCGGCTGCGCCGCGAGGCGCGCGCCGCCGCGGGCCTCAGCCACCCGCAGGTCGTCCAGGTCTTCGACATCGTGGAGCTCGGCGAGACCGAGGCGATCGTCATGGAGCTCGTCGAGGGCGAGTCTCTCTCCCAGCTCCTGCGCCAAGGCCCCCTGGACGTGGCGACGGGCGTCCGGCTCGGCCGCGAGATCGCGGAGGCGCTCGGAGCGGCGCACGAGCGGGGGATCCTGCACCGCGACCTCAAGACCGAGAACGTCATGGTCACGCCGGAAGGGCACGTGAAGATCCTCGACTTCGGCCTGGCCCGGAGCCTCGCCGGCGACGACGCCCCCCTGACCAGGACGGACGCGGTGATGGGCACCTACCGGTGCATGTCGCCGGAGCAGGCGCAGGGCCTCTCTCTCGACGCGCGCTCGGACCTCTTCTCCCTGGGGGTCCTGCTCTACGAGATGCTGACCGGCCAGTCCCCCTTCCAGGGCGCGACGGCGCTGGATACCCTGACACGGGTGTGCAGTCACAGGCAACGGACGGTCTCGGAGATCCACCCCGCCATCCCCCCGCCGCTCTCCCGCCTGGTGGACAATCTGCTCCAGAAAGACCCGCTGATGCGCCCCCCCAGCGCCCGCCACGTGGCGGCGGAGCTGGCGAAGATCGGCGATTCTTTCCACCCTCAGGAGACAGCAGGAGCGACGACCCAGCAGGAGCCCTTCGCCGCCCGCGCGCCCCTGGCCGTCACCGCTCCGCTGGAGCCCAAAGGCGCCAAGCTGGAGGAGAATCCTGTAGGGGTGGCCCTGCGTGGCCGCCCTGCCCCTTCCCCCCAGGGCGCCCACATAGGGGCGCCCCTACGAAAAAGGGCCAGGCTCTGGGCGATCCTGGCCGCCGCCGTGGTGCTGCTGGCCGCCGGTCTTGGAATCGCCTGGCACCTGTTCGGACCCCGGCCGCAGCCCCTCTATGTGGTGGTCCCGGCCGTGGAGGTCGGCCAGGGCGCCGAGATTCCCGGAGTGGGCGTCATCTCCGCGGGCCTGCACAGCGCCCTGTTGAGCGAGCTCGGAGCGCTCGACGCGGTCCTCCCCATCGAGCCGGAGGCGGGAGGAACGACCGCAGGCGGGCCGAAGGCGCTGACCCGGGCTTACGGCGCGGCCGAAGCAATCACCGCGAAGCTCGTGTGCGATCCCGCGACCTGCCAGGTCTCTCTGGGCCGCGTCCGCGGCCGGGACGGCGCGTCGCTCTGGGCCGGGACTTTCTCGGTTCCCGTCGAGGATCCCTACGTGCTGCCGGAGGCCGTGCTCGGCCAACTGAAGAGCGCTTACCCGGACCGCAAGGTCCGCGGCGGCGTGGCGCGTTTGGACGTCCGGGCCGAGGACTACACGGAGTACCTCCGCCTCTACGAGGAGTTCGATCTCCGACGCGGTGAGAAAATCCCCGTGGAGCAGATCCTCACCCGGCTCGCCGCGATCCAGCGCAGCTCGCCGCGGTTCATGGATGCCTTGCTTCTCGAATCCTACATCTTCACGGACAGATTCCGCTCCAGCCGCCGGCCGGAGGATCTCGATCACCTGTTCGCGGTGCTGCACCGGGCGCGGACGCTCGGTCCGGCCGACCCGCGCCCACTCTCGAGCACCATCGACGCGGCCCTCGCCGGGAACCGGCTCGACCAGGCAGACGAGCCCCTGCGAGAGCTCGAACGCCAGCAACCGGGGGATGCCCGGATCCTGGCCCAGCGCGCGCGTCTGCTCGACAAGCGCGGGGATCGCAAGCAGGCGATCTCTCTGATGAAAGAGGCCGTCCGCCGGCAGCCCTCCTGGCGCCACCTCTCCTGGCTGGCCGAGCTCGAATACAGGATCGGCGACGTCCAGGGCGCACGCGGCCATCTCCAGGAGCTCCTCAAGCGGTCCCCAGGTAACCACATCGGCGAATCCCTGCTGGGTCAGATCGAGCTGTTCAGCGGCAGCCCCGAGCGGGCGGTGGAAATCTATTCTGATCTGGCCCAGCGCTCGCCCCGCTTCCCAGTGCTCTCCAATCTCGGCCTCGCCCACTTCCTCCTCGGGCACTTCGCGGAGGCCGAGCAGAGCTACCGCAAAGCGGTGGAGCTGCAACCCCGGAGCTCGCTGGCCCTCCTCAATCTGGCGGACGCGGTCCTGCTCTCGGGCCGCGGCCAGGAAGCGGCGTCGCTCTATGCACAGACCATCAAGCTGGCGGAGCAGGACCCGAGCGCGGGGTCCGACTGGCAACTCGCCTCGGTGCGCGCCCAATCCTTGGCGCATCTGGGAAGACGGGACGAGGCGGTGGCCGCCGTCCCGCGGTACAATGCCGGGCGAGCCCTGCGGTTGGGTTGCGAGCCGCGATGGTTCAGCTTCCCGTGGTTCGCACCCCTACAGGGCTCGCCGGAATTTCGCTCCTTGCTTACCTCGCCACAACCGGCTGGGGCTGCGGACGCGAGGACTGGAGCTCCCCCTCGATAAATATGTTAGTCCCATCGTTGATGATGGTGGGATCGGGGGAAGTGATGCTCGTTCCGTTGTAGACGGCTCTGATCTTAATTAGGTAGTTCCTCGTGTGCTGATTGGTATTGTCATCTGTGAAGCTGATGGTAGAGATTCCGGTCGAGTCGAAATCCTTGAGCCATTCGGGTATAAACCAGGGTTCGTCTCCTTCGGTGATTTCCAGCGGGAAGAGCGAAGGATCAGGAAAGACACACGTATCGCCTGGTTCCCCATTTGCCATGATACTCACAAGGAAG
>QHVW01001053.1:2942-4243 GCA_003223675.1 Acidobacteriota bacterium | reverse complement strand
CTCCAGTACCGCCCACCTGTAGAATGCGGGCGGGAATCCGAGATCATAAACGGATCAATGAATGCCCTGTATAGTACCTCAATTGCCTCGTGCTTGGAGTAGGTCTTTTGCCGCGTCTTTCCGCGGCCTGGGAAAGGCCGGTCTGGCGTCGCTGCTCCTGGCCCTCTGCGGCTGCTCCCGGCCGGCACCCAACGTCCTCCTCATCACCCTGGACACCACGCGGGCCGACCACATCGGCTGCTACGGATTTCCTCTGGCCCAGACGCCGCGTCTCGACCGGTTGGCCCGCGAGGGTGTGCGCTGCGCCAACGCCGTCACCGCCGCGCCGATCACCCTCCCCTCGCACTCGACGATCCTGACCGGCCTCTACCCGCCGGCCCACGGCGTGCGCGACAACGGCACCTACGCCCTGGGGGACGACGCCGTCACCCTCGCCGAGCGGCTGAAGGCCAAGGGCTACCGCACCCAGGCCATCGTCTCGGCCCTGGTCCTCAACCGGCGCTACGGCCTGGCCCAGGGCTTCGACGGCTACGACGACGACCTCTGGAGCGAGGAGGAGGCGAAGCTCTTCATGATCCGCTCCCGGCCCGGGCCGAAGACCGCGGCGCGGGCCGCCGCCTGGCTCGACCGCTGGGCCAAGGAGAGTCCACCCAAGACCCGCAAGCCCTTCTTCCTCTGGATGCACCTCTTCGACGCCCACCAGCCCTACCGGCTCACTAGCGCGGAGCGCGTCCTCGCGCCGTCCGCCTACGACGCCGAGATCGGGGTGCTCGACCAATCGGTGGGCCGGGTCCTGGATAAGCTCGAGAAGCTCGGGGTCCTCGACGACACCCTGGTCATCGTCACCGCCGACCATGGCGAAAGCCTGGGCGAGCACGGCGAGAAGACCCACGCGGTCTTCATCTACGACGCCACGGTGCGGATCCCGCTCCTCCTGCGCTTCCCGCGCGCCCTGCCGAAAGGGAAGGTCTATGAGGGACCGGTGCGCACGGTCGACCTGGTGCCCACGATCCTCGCCGCCCTGAAGCTCCCGGGCGGCCAGGAGACGCAAGGGAGAAACCTCCTGCCGGCCCTGGCGGGCGAGGCGTCGCCGCCCGATCTGCCGCAGTACTCGGAGTCGCTCCTCTCCGAGGTGGGCTTCGGCATGGCGCCGCTCTTTGGGGTCCGGCTGGGGGGCTACAAGTGGGTGCGGGCCCCCAAGCCCGAGGTCTACGACCTGAAGCGCGATCCGAAGGAGCTCAAGAACCTCTATCCGGCGGAGGCCCGGCGCGGCGCCCAGCTCGACCGCGAGCTCCAGGCGG
>QHVW01001053.1:945-2671 GCA_003223675.1 Acidobacteriota bacterium | reverse complement strand
TCGATCCCAAGCAGGCGCGGGTGCACGCCATGCTGGGCACCCTGAGTCTCCTGGAGGACGACCTGGACGCCGCCGAGCGCTCCTACCGGCGGGCCCTGGAGATCACGCCCGGCTTCGTCGAGGCGATCAGCAACCTGGGGATGATCGCCGCCCTGCGCGACGATCCCAAGAAAGCCGAAGCCCTCTACCGCCAGGCGATCGCCGCCGATCCGGGCTTCCCCCGTGTCTACCGCCGCCTGGCCGATCTCTACTATGAGAAGGGTGACTACGCGAAGGCGCTCGAAAATTACCGCAAGACCCTGGCCGTGGAGCCGGCCGACTTCGCCGCCCTGGTGCAGGCGGGAAACTCGGCCCGCCACGCCGGGGACGCGAAAGCCGCGGCCGACTACTTCACGAAGGCCGCGCACCGGCGTCCAAGCTCCTGGGTGCCGGTCTACAACGAAGCCTGCCTGGCGGCCGTCTCCGGCGACCCCGCCAGGGCCCTAAAGCTCCTCGAAAACCTGCGCGACAAGACCTTCGTCCGCACCGAGCTCCTCGCCACGGACCCCGACCTCGCCGCCGTCCGCAATCTCCCCGCCTTCGCGCCCCTGCGCGCCACGCTGGAGGCGCACGGCGCCGAGCTGCGGAAGCGGGCGGGGGAGGGCGGGGATTGGGAGGATGCGGAGGCGGGGCCGTAGCGGCTGTCTGCGGATCAGGACCTTCATGCATCGGACCGAGCCGCCCCGTTCCCCAGCCCGCTCGATCTACATATACGCGTCGGCCTCCCACCCGGAGCGGCCAAATCTAACTCTTGCAAGGAAATAGCTCCCGTTGCACAACTTGCCCAAGGAGGCCGAATAAGAGCGTTCTGAGGCTCACCATCTCGGGAAGCTTGGCCGTCACCTTGGTGACGCGTTGACGGTGCGTGAGGACGGGCGTAAGATGGTAAAGCTCTGAGAATGAAAGACATGCGTATTTCTCTACAACATCTGCCGGTAGACCAGGAGGATGCAGATAAGCATTCTGGGGATTTGGACGGTGAAGTTAAACTAGGCTGTTATGCGTTTGGGGATAGTCAATAATAGGATAGCCAATTATGGATGTGTGGGCCACATTTCGGAAACATCTGTCCGTTGCCCATATCCAAGCTGCGGACTTATTTAGTCAAGAGAGTGGACGTATAGAGCGTGAATACGCCGAAGCTGACGACCCCGAGTTGCTTCCGCAAGATGACTCCCGTTTGGTTCAGCACCGCAGCTTTGTTATCGGGTCCGTTTTTTCAGCTGTCGCGTTTCTAGAAGCTTCTATTAACGAGTTCTTTGCAGATGTCGCTGATGGTGAATCATATGTCCGTAAAAACCTAACTGGGACCGTAGCCTCCAGAATTTCTGGACTGTGGCGTCTAGATATACCAAGAACGGCCAGATACTCTGTCCTTCAGAAGTACGAGATCGCTGAGAGGATCTCAGATGTCGCTACCCTTCGCAGCGACACCAAGGTGTATCAGGAGGTCGTAGTCTTGACACGGCTTCGAAATGCTCTCATGCATTTCGAACCCGAGACCATTAAGATACGGCTTGGCGATCGTTCTGAGCAGCAACACCGGTTCGACAAATTTCTGAAAGGCAAGTTCGGAGAAAATCCCCTGGTTAGATGGTTGGTTCCTCGCTATCCTGACCTCTATCTATCTCATGGTTGTGCAAACTGGGCAGTGAGGTCGGCAATCGATTTTGTGGATGATTTTTTC
>QHVW01001053.1:0-886 GCA_003223675.1 Acidobacteriota bacterium | reverse complement strand
GGCGCATAACACGAACGGTGGAGCGGACGGATACCGCGCTATCGCGCAGTCCCGCCGCTCACCGTCCAAGCCATTATGTGGCATAGGAGTTGTAGGTAGGCCATGATTCCTAGTAGCAAAGACTTCAATTGGATTATTGGGCCGGTAGGCCAAGCGGTCGGCTTCGTTGCAGAAGAGACGAAGATCGCGGGAACTCTACATAGAGGTTTGATGGTTCTCAAGGGGCAAGAGGTTTTTCTCCGGCTTGCGAGAGAACGCTTTCAAGCGGCCGGGGCCAATGATGCTCTGGCCGGGGTCGACCAACTTCTCGCATCTGCCCCAATCCTCAGTCAGTGGGCCACCGAGCTTCAGCAAGACGACTTCTCTACGATCAACAAGCACAGCCTAATTTCTATCTGGGGCGCCGTTGAAGTTTCTGTGGAAGACACTGTTATGCTTGTACTCTCGAAGGAGCCCACTGCTCTCGCCAGAGTGTCGAGCGCTGGTATCGACATTTCCAAGTTCGCTCCAGGTCCGGTTTCAGAAGACGAAGCACGCCGCCTATTCACCCGTCTTGAACGCAAGCTTCGGGAAAATTTGAAGGTGGGCGATGCCTATATCAAGCTCCTAGGTTTACTCGATGTCAGCTTTACTTGTAGCGGCCATACGCTCTCTAAGCTGGAAGAAATCAACAGCGTGAGGAATTGTCTCCTGCATCGAGGTGGCATTATTGACGGCCGCGCCGCTCAGTCCGTAGGGGCTCTTCGTCCATTTCTCGGTCAGCAGATTCCGATCACCCAAGCTCGCTACCTTGAGTATTATGAAGCAGTGAACACTTTCCTTTCAGCCATGATGGGCGGGGTCATAGCTAGTCCGCATATCCGTACTAAGCCAACCGGAGCGAACA
>QHVW01000073.1:510-5147 GCA_003223675.1 Acidobacteriota bacterium | reverse complement strand
GCTCTGGGTCCACTCGGATTACGGCCAGCGGCTGGCGCGGGCCCGCGCCGAGCGGCCGGTCTTCGCCTTCCTGGGGGATTCCTGCACCGACTACAGCCAATATCCGGCCATGCTGCTGGCGCAGCTCGGGGAGCGCCGTCCCGGCCATCCCTGGACCGGCGTCAACCTCGGCACCGCCGGCTGGACCACCTTCCAGGGACTGCGGCAGCTCCGGCGCGACGTCTTGGGCGTCCACCCCCGGATCGCGACCATCTACTACGGCTGGAACGATCACTGGATCGGCTTCGGCCTGCCGGACGAGGACGTCGCCGGCCTGCTGCACCGGACCGGCTCGCGCTGGCAGGACGTGCGCCTGGTGGAGCTCGGCGAGAAGGCCTGGGTCGCCGCCCACCGGTCGGACGACAACCGCCGGGTGCCGCTCCCCGAATTCCGTCACAACCTCCACGAGATGATCGCCCTGGCGCGGAGCCACGGCATCGAGCCGGTGCTCATCACCGCCCCGACCGCGCACGAGAAGGGGAACGAGCCGCAATACCTGAAAGGGGTCTGGATCCACCGCCTGGAGGATCTCGTGCCCCTGCACCAGGAGTACGTCGGAGCGGTGCGCGCCGTGGCCGGGGACGACCACGCTATCCTCTGCGATCTGGCGGCGGGCTTCGCATCGATCGAGCCCCCACGCCGCACCGGGCTTTTCCTGAAGGACGGCATCCACCTCAACCGCCGTGGCGCCCAACGGGCCGCGGGCCTTCTCGCCGAATGCCTGGACAAGGCGGGAGCATTGGATCGGGTGTCCTCGCCTTAATACGCCGTCGGCCCGCATGACAGACGTTTTGTAGGGGCGGCCCTGTGTGGCCGCCCTGGGTGGGGGGAATTTCCGGCCGGACCAACCCCCTCCCAGGGCGGCCACACAGGGCCGCCCCTACGGAAGAACGCGTCATTTCTGGGTTGACGCCTTTCTTGAAATGGCGGGGCGGCGGCGCACACACCGGTCCCGGCCGCGAGGGACCGGATGCGTGGCCGCCGCGAAAAAAGGTGGGAGCAGAGGAGCGTTCCCCGTCCGCTCCTCTGCTGGAACCATCAATTGTCAAAGAACGCGGGGGCGAGGCGCCGCATGACGAGCCCGGCGAGCCTCATTCCCCCGGCCTCCTCCCATTCGGAGGCGGCTTCGTGTCCTGCAAAGACCTCTTCGCGTCTCATTCCCTGCGCTTCGAGCCTCATTCCCTACTCTTCGCGCCGCATTCCCCGGCCTTCGAGCCGTCCGAAGGGGAGAAAAAATGCCGCGATCTCCATCTCGAGAGGCGCGAAGGGTAGGGAATGAGCCGTTCCCCCGCCTTCGCGTCATCCGACCGACCCTTCGCGTCGCATTCCCCGGCCTTCGAGCCGCGTTCCCCCGGCTTCGCGCCATCCGAAGGGGAGAAAAAACGCCGCGATCTCCGTCTCGAGAGGCGCGAAGGGTAGGGAATGAGCCATTCCCCCACCTTCGCGCCATCCGATCGACTCTTCGCGTCCCATTCCCCGGAGATCGCGAGGCTCGACGAGCTCTTCGCGCCGTCCGAAGAGGGGGGAACGCGCCCCGAGCGAGGGGGAATGCGCCCCGAACAAGTCCTCATGCCATGTACATCAGAGCTCGCGAGCCAAAATCTCCGGGGAATGCCTCGCGAGCTCTGGGGAGCATACCACGGTGAGGAGCTCCTCTGACGCGATCCGTATCAAACTTCATCGAAAGTCACGTAGACCAACCAGTAAATCCTTACAGGGCAGTCTGTTAAGCCCCTTCTGGAGGGCCTGGAGCCCTCCAAAAACACCGGGCCGGAGAAGAATTTTCGGCCAGGGGCTTGACAAGGCGGATTCTACATGGAATCCTATGTACATCGCAACGCCCTCTCCTCGAGGGCTCATCGCAAGGATGAACAGCGGGGCCTTCGGGGATCGTCGACCGTGGGAAACGACGTCAGGTCGGCACGCACGAGCAGGACCCCCTCAAGGACCTCGGGGATTCGCTCGTGAGGCGGGCAGCAGTGCTCTTTGACAATTGATACACCCTTTTGCCAGGGGGACGGCGGGCCGGGCGGGGCCGTCCCCTCTGGCCTCTCTTTGGCGGGGGAGAAACGTTCGGCGAAGGCGGTAGAGATGCCCCAGTCCGTTTCAGCACAACGCGGGCAGGCCACTATCGTCGGGGCGTCTCCCTCCCGAGGCCACCACGCCTGCTACCCGCGCCGATCGGGATGGGCGTGCCCCGGAAAGGCGGGATGGCCACCTGGGTATGCCCTCCGAAGAGACGTCCCGACGGTGGAGACCCGCGGGTGTTGTGCTGAAATGGACTGGGACGTCTCTACCGCCCTCGACAACGATGGCTTCAGTACGACACGCCCGAGATCACCAGATTCGCGTAGCTCCAGCCATAGCTCGCCACCTCGGGGCCCTCCTGGTCGGCGTAGTGGCCGAACTCGGCCGTCAGGCCGGTCGCGGGGATGTCGAGCACGCCGTTCGGGGCGGTGCCGTTGAAGCTCAGCGTCTTGACCGCCGTGCCGCCCGAGGAGAGCACCGCGGTCACCGTGTTGTGCTCGGCGTCATAGGTGTACTTCAGGTGATAGCGCTGCCCCTGGACCCAGGAGAAGCCCTGCTCGTCCTGGCTGAGGCTGCCCGCCGGCAGGTTGATGTTCTGGGCCGCCTTGAAGGACAGCTTGGGCGGGCTGAAGGCGTTGACGTTGGCGATCGTGTTGCTGCGGAACTTGTCCCGGTAGAGCCAGAGGATGGCGTGGTTGCCGGGGGTCTTCGCGCGGTTCCAGGGACCCGGAGTCACGTCCATCTCGATCACCATCCGCCGCAGCGACAGGGCCGCGGGGAGCGTGATGTTGAACGTCTTCTTCTCGTTGCCCGGCGCGGCCGTGTGGAACGTGCCGGACGCGGTGAAGATCGTGGTCGTCCCGCCCGAGCCCCCACCGCCGTTGCCGCCGCCACCGCCTCCGGTTCCTCCGCCGGTCCCGTTGTCGCCGGGGCCGGGCAGCGTCGAGGCTCCGGTGGGAGCGGGAGTGATGAAGAGGAGCTCGGAGCTGAGGGCGGTGTAGAGCGTGGCGTAGGCGTAGAACGGCTGATTGCAGCTCACCTCGGCCCGCGCGTCGGCGGCGTCGAGCTCGCCGAGCAGCTTGAAGGCGTCGGCGAAGAAGCGCAGCGAGAGCGGCTTGAAGGTCACCTGCGCCGTGGCGGCGATCTGGGTGCCGTCGGCGCGGAAGAGCTTGATCTCGCACTGCGAGGCCTGGTGCGCCAGGTTGATGACGCCGAGGTTGGTGTAGTCCCCGTGGGTGTTGTCGCGGCGCAGCCCCAGGAGGATCGCCGTCTGGCCGGAGCCGATCTGGTTGCTGGAGGAGATCAGCGGCACCGGGCTCACGGAGGCGGTGATGCCGTTCGGCGCGGTGCTGATCAGGCGAGCCTCGATCGACGTCGAGGAGGAGGTGGCCACCTCCAGCAGGCCGACCTTGCCGACCGTGCCGATGCCGTTGAGGACCGTCGTGCGGCCGGCGGCGACCTGGGAGGCCGGAGGCCCCTGGGCCGGGCGCTGCGTGCCGTCGGTCTCCGCGTCGAGCGCCGTGGCCGTGTAGGCGCTCTGCGTGGTGCCGGTGTTGGTCACCCAGAGCTGCACCACGTGCGTGCTGCCCGCGGCGCTGACGGGATCGGGCACCGGGACGTACACCGCACCGGCGAACGCTGCATCGGACGTTCCGATCGCCAGGACGGCGGCCAGGGCCACGGCCCTGCCCACGAAGAGCGACTTCCGCATCGGTTCCATCCTCCTACCAGGAGAGGACTGCGTGCTACAACAAATTGATACAGATGCATGATAGCGCCCTTCGGGACGGGGCGCAAGCCGGTAAAGGTAGATGAATAAAGGGAAAATGGGGGGCTCAGCTACGTTCCCCCGGCGTCCTCGGCAGGTTGGCCCTCATCACCCCGGCCCTCTTCTCCCATCCCTCCACCCACCCTTCCGGGGAGAAGAGGGAGAAAAGCGAAGGCGGAATTCAGACTTGTAAAGCCCCTCTCTCCCCGGAAGGGTGGGTGGAGGGATGGGAGAGAGGGGTTGGGGAGTGAGGGGCCGCCCCGAAGGGGCGGCAATCCTGCCTAGTTATTCGGCCGCACGATCTCCACGTGGAAGTTGGCGAACTTCCAGCCCAGGCTGGAGACCTCGGGGAGGAACTGGTTGTTGTTGTTCCCGAACTCGGCCACCAGACCGGTCACGGGCACGTTGAGCAGGCGGTTGCGCGCGGTGGCCTGATACTGGCCCCCCTTGATCAGGGCGCCGTTCTGATAGATGCCGAACGTGACCTTCTGGGTGGCCGCGTCGTAGAGGCTGGAGATGTGGTAGGTCTGCCCCTGCTCGAACGTGAAGCCGAATTCGGTGCTGGTGCTGAAGTGCGCCGGCATGTCGACGTTCTGGGCCGCCTTGGCCTTGTCGTTGCCCGGCCCGTAGGCGTTGACGTTGGCCAGGGTGTTGCTGCGGAACTTGCCGCGGTGGAAGAAGATCAGGTTGTGCGCCCCCTTCGGCAGGCGGGGGTTCCAGGGGCCGGCGACGACGTCGAATTCGGCCAGGACCTTCGTGGCGTTGAGCGCCTGCGGCACCGGCACGCGGAGGATCTTCTTGG
>QHVW01000073.1:0-315 GCA_003223675.1 Acidobacteriota bacterium | reverse complement strand
GCCGGCGTTGCGGACCAGCGAGCCGTCCTCGGCCACCACGTCGACCTGACACTGCGCGGCGACGTCGCCGAGGTTGATCAGGGCGAGTTGGGTGACGTCGCGGTTGCCGTCGCGCCCGACGCCGTTGAGATAGGCCGCGGCGCCCGCCGCCACCTGCGTCTCGGACGTGATCACCGGCAGGCCGGCGTAGTGGACGTTCTTGCCGCGGCCGCTCTTGACCCAGGCGTTGACCAGCAGCTTCTGCGAGTCGTCGTCATCGTCGACCGCCAGCAGGCCGGTCTCCCCCTGGGCCGTGGCCCGGTCCAGATAGACCGC
>QHVW01000072.1 GCA_003223675.1 Acidobacteriota bacterium | reverse complement strand
CCGTCCGGCAGGCGCAGGACCGCGGAGCTCTCGCCGCCGCGCAGCACCGCCTCCCAGGCCACCGACGCGCCGTCCGAGGCGACCGGCTTGCCGTGCAGGAAGATGGCGGAGCCGGAGAGCGAGCTGGTGCGCCGGAACCGGTCGCGGAAGGCGGCGAGGCCCGCGGCGTCCCCGGCCTCGACCAGGCGCTTGACCGTGGGCCGCTCGGCGAGCAGATGGGCCGACGTCCGCACGTCGCGCGCCGAGCGCCCGATCGCCTCCTGGGCCGCCTCCCCCGCGAGCTGCACCCGCGCGATCCCCTGCTCGTCCGCGAATCGCTCGATTAGCCCGAGAGCGGCGGCCGCGACGGCGATCACCGCCAGGAGGACCAGGCCGGCGTTGAGGCCGATGAGGAGGGTGCTGAGGGAGAGACGGGGCTTCATCAGAGGCTCTCGCGAGGGGTGGCCGTTTCCAGATTCCGGTAGGATAATGCCCCAATACGGAGGTTTCCTATGTCCCGTGCACTCACCTTGAAGATCGACGACCGGACGGAGCGGCTCCTGGGAGAGCGCGCCCGCCAGGAGGGGGTCTCCCTCGAGGAGGAAGCCCACAAGCTCCTGGGGCGGGCTTTGGGCTCCGACCGCGATTCCTTCTGGGAGCGAGCCGACCGCGTGCAGCAGAGCCTGGAGGGACGGTCCTTCCCTGACAGCGCCGAGCTGATCCGCGAGGATCGTGAACGTTGAGCGACTACGTCGTAGATGCCAGCGTCGTGGTCAAGTGGTTCCTGCCGGAGCCTTTCACGGAGGCCGCCCGGCGTTTGAGGGGAGAGAGCATCCATTGCAGCTCTCCCGATCTCCTGCTGCTCGAAGTGCCAAACGTGCTCTGGAAATACGTCGTGCGCGGAACCCTGGACCTCGCGACGGCCAAGGAGGCGGTCAATGCCCTCTCCGTCGCCCCGATCCGTGTACACGGGGCCGACTCGCTCTTCGCCGACGCCTTCCGGCTGGCGGTGGAAACCCGTCGTTCGGTTTATGACTGCACCTATCTCGCTCTGGCGATCCAAGAAGACTGCTCGCTCGTCACGGCAGATCGCAAATTCTACGATGCATTGCAAACCGGTCCGTTCGCTCCTCGTCTCCTCTGGATCGGAGACCTCCAAGTGACCGCTTGAGTCTCATCGCGCCGTCCGCCACTCGATCACACTCTTGATCGCCAACGTCACCAGCGCCAACAGCGCCAACAGCGACGCCACGGCGAAGGCGGCGGAGAACTGGTATTCGTTGTAGAGGATCTCCACGTGCAGGGGCATGGTGTTCGTCGCCCCGCGGATGTGCCCGGAGACCACCGAGACGGCGCCGAACTCGCCCATCGCGCGGGCGTTGCAGAGCACGACGCCGTAGAGGAGGCCCCAGCGGATCTTCGGCAGGCTGACCCGGAAGAAGGTCTGGAGCCCGGAGGCGCCGAGGGTCAGCGCCGCCTCCTCCTCGTCGTTGCCCTGCGACTGCATCAGCGGGATCAGCTCGCGGGCCACCATCGGCGAGGTCACGAAGATCGTGGCCAGCACGATCCCCGGCACGGCGAAGATGATCTTGACGTCGTGGGCCTGGAGCCAGGGGCCGAAAATGCCGTGGGCTCCGAAGAGGAGCACGTAGATCATCCCCGAGATCACCGGCGAGACGCTGAACGGCAGGTCGATCAACGTGATCAGCAGGTTCTTGCCGGGAAAGCGGAACTTGGCGATCGACCAGGCGGCGGCCAGGCCGAACAGGAGGTTGACCGGCACGGCGATGGCCGCCGCGGTGAGGGTCAGGCGGACCGCGGCGAGCGCCACCGGCTCGCGGATCGCCTCGACATAGGCTCCGAAGCCGTCCGCCAGGGCCTTGGCGAAGACCAGGGCCAGCGGCACGAAGAGGAAGACGCCGAGGAACGCGAGCGCCGCGCCGGTCAGCAGCCAGCGGACGAGCCGGGGCTCGGTGAGGGCGGCCCCATCAGCCATGTCAATTCGCTCCATCGACGGCCCGCAGCCGCCGGCCGCGGCGCCAGGCCAGGAAGTTGATCAGCAGCAACAGGGTGAACGAGGCGAGCAGGAAGACCAGGGCGATGGCCGTGGCTCCGGCATAGTCGTACTGCTCCAGCTTGATCATAATCAACAGGGGCACGATCTCCGATTTCATCGGCATGTTGCCGGCGATGAAGATCACCGATCCGTACTCCCCCAGGGCGCGGGCGAAGGCGAGGACGAAGCCGGTCATCGCGGCCGGCAGCAGCTCGGGAAAGAGCACCCTGCGGAAGGTCTGCCAGCGCCCGGCGCCCAGGCTGGCGGCGGCCTCCTCGACTTGCCGGTCGAGATCGGCGAGCACCGGCTGCACCGTGCGCACCACGAACGGCAGGCCGATGAAGGTGAGCGCCACCACCACGCCGAGGCGGGTGTAGGCCACCTCGACCCCCAACGGCTCCAGCCAGCGGCCGATCCAGCCGTTTTTCGCGTAGAGGGTGGCGAGCGCGATGCCGGCCACAGCCGTGGGGAGCGCGAACGGCAGGTCGACCAGGGCGTCGACCAGCCGCCGGCCCGGGAAGGTGTAGCGCTCGAGCACCCAGGCGACCAGCAGGCCGAAGACGAGGTTGATCGATGCCGCGAGGAACGACGCCGCGAGGCTCAGCCGGTAGGCGGCCAGCGCGCGGGGACCGGTGACGTCCGCCCAGAAGGTGGCCCAGGGG
Source organism: Acidobacteriota bacterium (assembly GCA_003223675.1). Classification (GTDB taxonomy): domain Bacteria; phylum Acidobacteriota; class Thermoanaerobaculia; order Multivoradales; family UBA5704; genus DATARR01. The sequence goes on along the minus strand of QHVW01000072.1, from coordinate 1,535 downwards.
AGGGTCGCCGACTTGAGGAAGACGGTGGAGAGCGGGATGAGGATCAGCAGGCCGAGGTAGAGCAGGGTGAAGCCGAGCGACAGCCCGAAGCCGGGGAGGACGCTGCCCCCCCGCAGGCGCCGGCGCCTCTGTAGGGGCGCCCCTGTGTGGGCGCCCTGCTCAGCGACCTCAGGGCGGCCACGCAGGGCCGCCCCTACAGAGGGCCCTTCCGTCACCGTCCGGCCCCGTAGATCTGATCGAAGACGCCGCCGTCCGCGAAGTGGGTCTGCTGCGCCTTGGCCCAGCCGCCGAAAACCTGATCGATGGTGAAGAGCTGGAGCTTCGGGAGCTGCGCGGCGTACTTGGCGGCGACCTGCTCGTTGCGCGGCCGGTAATAATGCCGGGCCGCGATCTCCTGCCCCTCGGGGGTGTAGAGGAACTGGAGATAGGCGGTGGCGACCTGGGTGGTCTTGTGCTTGGCGGCCACCTTGTCGACCACGGTCACCGGCGGCTCGGCGAGGATGCTGATTGACGGCGCCACGATCTGGAAGTCCCCCTTGGCGCCCATTTCCCCCTTGACGGCGAGCAGGGCCTCGTTCTCCCAGGCGATCAGCACGTCGCCGATCCCCCGCTCCACGAAGGTGACGGTGGCGCCGCGGGCACCGGTGTCGAGGACCGGCACGTTTTTATAGATCTTCGCGACGAAGTCCTTGGCCTTGTTGGGATCGTTGCCGAATTTGTGCAGGGCGTACCCCCAGGCCGCGAGGTAGTTCCAGCGCGCGCCGCCCGAGGTCTTGGGGTTGGGGGTGATCACCGCCACGCCGGGACGCGCCAGGTCGTCCCAATCCTTGATCTTCTTGGGGTTCCCCTTGCGCACCAGGAAGACGATGGTCGAGGTGTAGGGCGTGCTGTTGTTGGCCAGGCGCGTCTGCCAGTTTTTCGCGATCAGTCCGGAATTGGCGATCGCGTCGACGTCATAGGCGAGCGCCAGGGTGACCACGTCGGCCTCCAGGCCGTCGATCACCGAGCGGGCCTGCTTGCCGGAGCCGCCGTGCGACTGCTGGATGGCGACGTCCTGGCCCGTCCTGGCCTTCCAGGATTTCGCGAACGCGCCGTTGACGTCCTGGTAGAGCTCGCGCGTGGGATCGTAGGAGACGTTGAGCAGCTTGATGCCGGCGGCATGCACGGAGCCCGTCCAGAGCAGGGCTCCGATCATCATTGCGGGAAGGAATCTCATATTTCTCATATCGTCCTCTCCTCAGAAAGCGATCTGGAAGCGGCTGAAGAAAATCTTTTCGTCCTCGCGGTCGCCCGCCGCGGCGCCGCCCTCGAATTTGGTGTCCTCGTAGTCGAAGAGCAGCCGCAGGCTCCGGCTGAAGTACCAGTTGAGCCCCACCGCCCAGGCCTTGGCGGAACGGGCGGAGCTGGTGATGCTGGCGAAGGTCGGGAAGGTGGCGTCGTCGAGCTTCAGCTCGCTGTAGCGCGCGGCGAGCTCGAAAGCGCCCCAGGTGTGGGCCGCCGGGTCGAAGACCTTCTTCGGATTGACGCCCCGGTAG
>QHVW01000071.1 GCA_003223675.1 Acidobacteriota bacterium | reverse complement strand
CTCGGCGCTGCCGAGCTGGTAGCCGTCGAAGGGGCGGGAGAGATCGCGCGAGGCGTCCCGCCGCCAGGAGAGCGCGAGAGCGTCGCCGCCGTGGCTGAAACCGAGGCGGGCGGCGCCCCCCCAGCGAGTCCACGAGCCGCCGGTGCTCCCCGCTTCGAAACGGGCGCCGAGGGCCGATTCGACACGCCAAAGGTCCCAGCGGCCGGCTTCCCCCCAGGAGGCCTTGAGGGACGCCAGCCGCTGGTCCACGTCGGGGGCTCGGGCATCGGGCTGCACGCGCTCCCAGAGCGCGCGGGCGGTGAGGTCGAGCGCGCCGCCCCCCCATTGCCAGTCGCGGGAGGCGTTCAGCTCGATCCCCTGGCGGATCAGGTCGAGCGCGGAGCCGCGTCCCGCGCCATCTTCCTCGCCGGACGGGCGCTCGTGCGAGCGGAAGAGGTGGAAGCCCACCGCGACCGGCCACCCCCGCCAGGTCGCCGCCAGCGCTCCTCCCGCGGGCCAGCCGTGCGTGGCCATAGAACCGAGCAGGAGCCAGTCCAGGCGGCCCACCACGTCGCCGCCGCGGAGCCCGATCTCCCCGACTCCGCCGGTGGAGGCGGCGCTCAGGGCGAACAGCGGGAAGAGCTCCTGCCGCCCCACGCCGTAGGGCCGGCCCGGCGCCACGCCGGCGCGGTCGAACGCTCGCGGGGGCTCTGGAGCGGGGGGGCGGACGGCGGGGGCGAGCTCGCGCGGCAGCTCCGGGGCTGGCGGCACCGCGGCGATTTCAGGTCCCAGCGGCAGCCGGCGGAGGTCGAAGCCGGCCGGCGCCAGACTCAGGAAGAAGAGAGCCGAGCCGTCCGGCGCCGGCGTGGGAGCGAGCGCCGCGCCCTGCGTCCGGGTGAGCGGCACGGGAGCGCCTGCGCCGTCGGCCGCGAAAGCGTAGAGGTCGATGAAGCCGTGCAGGCCCACCACCGCGTAGAGCGTGCGGCCGTCCGCGCTCCAGGCCGGCGAGGAGAGGGTGCCGCCGGCCGGCGGCGCGATCCCGGCCTCCGGACCCCCCGCGAGATCGGTGACCACCAGCCGCCAGGAGCCCTCGGCGTGGCGGGCGTAGGCGACGCGCCGGCCGTCCGGCGAGATCCGGGGCCGGTCGTAGACCTCGTCCACCGTGGGCTCGGTCAGCGGCGAAATCTCCCCCGGTTTGATCCCCGACAAATCGAGATCGACCCGCACGATCTGCGAGAAACCGTCCCGGTTGCGCGCGGCCACGGCCCAGCGGCCGTCCGGCGCGGGGTCGGGATCGCGCAGGTCGGCCCCCCGGGTCAGCCGGCGGACCTCGCCGCTCTCGGGGGTCCAGAGAAAGAGGTCCGGATGGAGGAACCCCTCGGTGTCCGGCTCGTAGCGGACGAAGAGGATCGACTTGCCGTCCGGCATCCAGCGCGGGGTGGTGGGATCGGGGCCGTCGTGGCTCTCCAGGGTGAACAGGACCTTGCGGGGGAGCGGCCCGGTGCGGACGGCGGGCACGTCCTCGGGATCGCGCCTGGCGATCTCCTCCCGCGCTTTCCGCCATCTCTGTTCCGCCTCCTGGTCCGGCGCCGTGGACCAGACGACGAGCCGCGCGGGGCGGTCCTTGGAGCGGAGCACGATCGCCAGGCGGGACCCGTCCGGCGACAGGGCGGGAGCGCCGGTCGTCCACGAGAGGTCCTGCCACGGCTCTCCCTCCGAGGTCTGCGCGGCCAGCCGTTCCGCCTCCAGGGCCCGCCAGGTCAGCTCGGCCCGGAAGCGGTCGTAGAGGTTCTCGGGGGTGTCGCCGAAGACGCCCCGGAAGGCGTCGCCGAAGCTGCGGGGGGTGCGCGCCGTCAGCCGCGCCCAGAGCTTGCGCAGGCTCCCCGGCCCGCCCCGCTCCTCCAGCCATTCCAGATAGGCCGAGCCCAGGAGATAGGCCATCGACTGCCCGCGCCAGGTGCCGGGGTCCGAGGCCAGCCGCGCGTAGCTGGGGAGCGTCCCTCCCTGGGCCCAGCGCCGGAGGATGGCGGCCCGCAGATCGCCATTGGGCCGTCCCGAGGCCGAGAGCCGCCCTTCCACCACGGGGGCGTACCCCTCCATGACCCAGCGCGGCGCGGCGAGCGGGATCGGTCCCACGGGAAGGATCTTTTCCAGGAGCCGCCGGGTGGGGTTGCGCGACGGCCGCAGCAGATGGACGAGATGGGTCTCCTCGTGGGCGATCAGCAGCTCGGTCCACTCCGTGTAGTGTCCGAGCTCCGACTCCGGCCCGGGCGGGCTGGTCCACAGGATCATCCGCGGCCAGCCGAGGATGGGGAGGGCCTGACCGTTGGCGTCCGCGATCGGATCGGAGACGATCACGTCCACCACCTCCGGCGGGTCGTACCCCACCTCCGCCACCACCCGCTGCCGGATCGACTCCAACCGCGCCGCCGCCCCCCGTGCCCACGCCTCGGAGCTGGCCGGATAGTGGACCCGGAAGTGGGGTGTCGCGAGCGTGCGCCAGTCGGCGGCGGGGCCCTGGGCGAGGGCGGAGAGGGGAAGGAGGAGCAGGAAAATGAGCCGAATCCGGCGCAACACGGGGCGATCAGCGCTGACTGGCATGCAGGATGGTCAATCCGATGAGATCGTCTCCTTCATAGCGCAGGATGACGTCGTCGTCGGTCAATTCGCTGTCCGTGGCATGGCTCGGCTTCTTGAAATTGACGTAGACGACGTCGGCCTCGCGATCATAGGACATCCAGAGGTAATCCTCCGGAGTCTCCCGGAGGGCCGGGATCAGCTTCAGGAATTCGGTGACGTTGGCTACGGCCATAACTGCGTCCTCCGGTCGAGGCTCCGGAACCTCCGGGTCAGAAAGGCGGTGATCACAAAACCATCCTCCTCGACCTCACGGTAGACCACGACGAGCCATTTACCGGGCTCAAAGGTCCGCAAGGCAAGCAGCTCGCCCATGTTGCCGGCGAGGATCTTCTCGGGATCGGAGACCGTGCTCAGAACCTCCGCTCGGAGCTCGGCGAGCTCGCCATGCTCGTCAATGATGTGATTCCACCTCTCCTCCGTCAAGCGGATGAGGGCACCGCGCTTCGACCGGACCTCCATGACGCGAGGCTCTACCCCTTCTTCGGCGGCAGCTCCCGCGCCACCGGCTCGTCCTGGAACCCATGGTGATTGTGGCTGCCGTCGCAGAACGGCTTGTTGTTGGACATCCCGCAGCGGCAGAGCGAGACCACGGTGCGCCCGCCGAGGCCGAAGGCGGCGCCGGTGGGATCGACGATCTGCAGGCCCTCCCCCTCGAGGCGGAGGGGGCCGTTCTTCAGGACGGTGATCTTGGCATCGGGCATTCAGTCTTCCTCCTGGAGCCAATCCTATCCCGGTGCGCTATCCTAAGCGGCTCGTTCCCGAAAAGACGACGCCCGATGACTGCCGAAGAGACCTCCCCGGAATCGCCGCTCCGCGTCTGGAGCCTGCGCCTGCTCAAAGGGGCGGTGGCCGTGCTGGCGCTCTACTTCACCTATCGCTTCCTCACCCATTCGGACTTCCAGTGGTCCCGGCTCGCCGAGCGGGTGGCCGCCGCCAACGGACCCTTCGTGGCGCTCGGCATGGCGCTGCTCCTCGCCCGCTACGCCATCTGGGACTGGCGCTACCAACTCGCCGTCCGTCACGCCCTCGGCCGGCGTCTGGGACCGCTCCTCGGCTTCTTCGTGCTGCTGGCCTCGGCGGCGCTCAACCTGATCACCCCCACGGCGCGCGTGCTCGGCGGCATGATGCGGGCCCGCTACTTCGCCCGCGCCCAGGGGCGGCCGTTCAGCCTGCTCTATGGCGTCGTCCTCTGGGACCAGGTGGCCCATCACAGCGTGATGATCGTCTGCACCTGGATCGTCCTCATCGCGGCGGCCTTCGCGGTGCACTGGAACGGCTGGGGCTTCCTGCTGCTGGCGGCGCTCCTGGTCTCTCTCGCCCTGCTCGCCCTCTGGGTGCGGCAGGCCCGCCGGAAGGAGGAGCACCCCATCGTCGGCTTCCTGGCTCGCCGGGCCGAGCGCGCCGAGGGGAGGTTCCAGCGCCTGTTCGCGCACGGCCACGAGGCGGTGGGCATCTTCGTGCGCCTGCTGAGCGTGCGGCGCCTGAGCTTCCAGTCGCTCGGCATCGGCGTCCTCTATTTCCTGGTCAACGCCGCCGGCCTGTGGGCCATGTTCCTGGCCCTCGGCGCGCCGGTGGGCCCGTTCGCCGCCCTGGCCGCGGTGACCCTGGGCACCGCCGTGGGGACCCTCTCCGGCACCCCCGGCGGCGTCGGCACCACGGAGATCGCCATGATGGCCGCCTTCAAGCTCCTCGGCGTGGACGAGGTCACGGGGGCGGCGGGCACCCTGCTCTACCGGGGTCTGCACTACGCCGGCGTGCTGGCGGTGGGGCTGCCGGCCCTGGCGCTTCTCGAATGGCGCGCGGGCGGCGGCGAGGCCGGCGCACCGGAGGAGGAGATCCCATGATCCGCGTTCTGGACCTTCTGCGCCTGCGCGACGAGCAGTTCCCGGTCACCCGGGAGTGTGTCTACCTGAGCCACGCGAGCGTCGGTCCGCTCACCCGCCGCGCCACCGCCCGCATGGCCGAGATGGCCGGCAACACCTCCCGCTCCGGCGAGCGCCTCTGGCAGGAACGCATGGACGAGGCCGAGCGGGTGCGCGGTTTGGCCGCCCGCCTGCTCGGCGCCCGCGCGCCCCACGAGGTGGCCTTCGTCGAGAACACCTCGACCGCCCTCTCCATGGTGGCCGAAGGGCTCGACTGGCGGCCCGGCGACAACGTCGTGGGGGCCACCCTGGAGTTCCCCTCCAACGTCTACCCCTGGATGGGCCTCGCCGCGCGCGGCGTCGAGTACCGCCAGGCCGAGGAGCGCGACGGCCGCATCGATCCGGAGGAGCTCCTCTCCCTGATCGACGGCCGCACCCGCATGCTCGTCCTCTCCTGGGTGCAGTACGCGAGCGGCTTCCGCTCCGATCTCGCGCGCTTGGGGAAAGCCTGCCGCGAGCGGGGGGTCCTCTTGACCGGAGGGGGTCGCCCTGCTCTACGTCTCCGACCGGGTGATCGATCGCCTGCGGCCGGTCCGCGCCGGCTGGCGTTCCATGCGCGACCCCTTCCAGTGGATCGAATACGACCTCACCTGGAACGAGGGGGCGCGGCGCTTCGAGAGCGGCACGCTCAACGTCTACGGGATCGCCGCCCTGGGCGGATCGCTGGAGATCCTGCTGGAGGTGGGCGCCGGTGAGATCGAGACGCGGGTGCTCGCGCTCACCGACCTCGCCGCCCGGGGGCTCGCGGATCTGGGAATGGCCGTGGTCAGCTCCCGCCGCCGGGGGGAGACGTCGAGCATCGTCACCGCCGTCCCCGCCGGCCGCACCAGGTCCCAGGCGGTGCGGCCGGCGGGGACCTGGTGCGGGAGCTGGGCGAGCGGAACGTCGTCGTCGCCGCCCGCGCCGGCCGCCTGCGGATCGCCCCCCACGTCTACAACACGGCCGAGGAGATCGAGCGGTGTCTGGAGGCGGTGGGAACCCTGCTGTAGGGGCGGCCCTGCGTGGCCGCCCTGGGTGGGGAAAATCGCCGATCGGGGGCCAACCCCCGCCCAGGGCGGCCACATAGGGCCGCCCCTACAAAATCTCCCGCGTTCGATCTCCCTCTTCTCCCCGGAAGGGCGGGTGGAGGGCTGGGAGAAGAGGGCCGGGGTGATGAGGGGCTACCTCCCCCCCGTCCGCACCGGCGGCGCGGGCCGCTTCGGAAAGGCCTTCGGGTGCTCCGCGAGCTGCTTCATCACCTCGGCCACCCCCCGCTCGAGCTGCGGGTCGCGGCCGTCGAGGACCGACTTGACGTCGTTCTCCACCACGATGTCGGGATCCACGCCGTGCCCCTCGATGATCCACTGCCCCTCCAGGGAAACCGAGCCCGCCTCCGGCACGAAGATCTGGCCGCCGTCGATCATCGGACCGTGATCGTTGATGCCCACCACGCCGCCCCAGGTGCGGGTGCCGATCAGAGGCCCGAGGCCGAGCTGGCGGAACATGTAGGGGAAGATGTCGCCGTCCGAGCCCGAATTCTCGTTCAGCAGGCAGGCCATGGGGCCGTAGAAGACCACCGGCGGATAGGGCTGCGGGTCGGCGTTGGTGCGCCCGTAATCCACCCCCAGCGGATGGCGCGCCAGCCGCTCCAGGAGCATCGGGGAGATGAAGCCGCCGCCGTTGTTGCGGACGTCGACGATCAACCCCTCCTTGCGGATCTGGCCGAAGTACCACTTGACGAACTCCCGCATCCCGTCCTCTCCCATGTCGGGGATGTGGATGTAGCCGATCCGGCCATTGCTCAGCTTCGCCACCCGCTCACGGTTCCGGTTGACGAATTCGAGATAGATCAGATGCTCCTCGGTGTCGATCGGCCGGAAGGTGATCTCCCGGGCGCCGTCGAGGGTGGGCTTCGCATTCACCGTGAGGCGGACGGGGCGGTCCGCCTTGTGGCGCAGCAGGCGGTAGGGGTTGTCGTTGGCCTCCAGCTCCTCGCCGTCGATCGCCAGCACGTAGTCCCCCACGTGGACGTCCACCCCCACCTCGGTCAGCGGTGAGCGGTAGAGGTCCTCCTCGTTCTGGCCGGCGAAGATCTTGGCGATCCGGTAGCGGCCGGCCGCGCGGTCGAGCTCGAAGCGGGCGCCGGGGAGCGCCACCTTGGGCCGCGACGGGGCCGTCCAGTCCCCGCCGGCCACGTAGGCGTGGGAGTTGTTGAGCTCGGCGATCATCTCGCCGATCACATAGTTGACGTCCGAACGGTGGCCGGCGTAGGCGAGCAGCGGCTCATACTGCCGGCGCAGGGCCTCCCAGTCATAGCCGTTCATGGTCTCGACGTAGAAGAAGTCGCGATACCGGCGCCAGGCCTCGCGGAAGACCTCGGCCCACTCCTCGGCG
>QHVW01001052.1 GCA_003223675.1 Acidobacteriota bacterium | reverse complement strand
CTCTACGCCAAAACCCAGAGACATCCGGCTACTGGTCGAAGTAGCCGACTCTTCTCTCGCCTATGACCGCGATACCAAGATGCCCTTATACGCCGAGGCCGGCATCCCCGAATCCTGGCTGGTCGACCTGAAGTCCGGCACCCTCTTCGTCTACCGCCGCCCGTCCCCCGAGGGGTATCAGGACGTGCGCGCGTACCGGCGAGGGGAGTCGGTCGCTCCGGAAGCGTTCCCGGACGTGAGCTTCACCCTCGAAGAGATCCTCGGCTGATTTTCAGCCTCTCCGTCCGTTTTAAACCCTCTCAATGGTTTTTTGAGGGTCAACGGCCATTTTTCGAGCCTCTCGGCTCGTTTTTCACCCTCGAAACGGATTTTTGAGGGTCATGGACCGTTTTTTCAGCCTGTCGGCCGATTTTTGAGCCTGAAAAAGACAAGGGAAGCTATTTCGGGGTGAGATACACCGTCGCGCCGTGCCCCTGGAGCTTCACGCGGCCGGATTCGATCGCCACGACCGTGAAGCCCTGCACGTTCTCGCCCGGGCCCATCACCCGGCCGTCGAGCACGGCGATGGGGTGGTCCGGGGAGTAGACGATGCGAGCTCGCCGGTGTAGGTGTTGCCTTCCACCAGTCCACCCTCGGGAGCGGATTGCGGAGGCGCGGCGGGAGCCGGAGCCGCCTGGACCGGCGCGGGGGCCGGCGCCGGAGCCTCCACGGCAGGCTGGGGTGTCGTCTCCGGAGCGGGATGGGGAACGATGGCGACCGCCGGCGGCGTCTGGGGCTGCGGCGCGGGACGGACCGCCTCCGGCTCACGCTTGGGCGGCTCCGGAGCGGGCGTCGGCGCGGGCGTCTCGACGACGGCCATGGGCTTGGAGGGAGGCTCTTGGACGGCGTCCTGTGCCGGCGGCGTCACGGTCTGTGGCGCGGGCGCCGCGGGGGCCGCCGCGACCTGGGTCTGCGCCGTGGGCTTGTGGAACGGCCCCCAGCCGCCGAAGAAGGCGATGGCGAAGATCACCGCCGCGAGCAGGCAGCCGGCGCCCAGACCCGCCAGCAGCGAGATCCAGGGAGCGCGGGGGACGGGCGCGGTGGCGGCTCCGACGGCATAGGGCAATCCCGGCCGGAGGGAATCCTGCCGCGCGGCCTCCTGCCGGGCCTTCTTCAAGGCGTCGCTGATCAGGCTCATGTGAATTTCCCTTCGAGCTCGCGGATCGCCCGCCGCACCTGTTTCCAGGTCAGCAGGTCCGTGCCGTCCACGAAGCCCGCCAGCAGCGCCTTGTCGCAGACGGCGTTCACCAGCCGGGGGATGCCCCCCGAATAGCGGAAGACCGAGCGGACCGCCCACGGCGTGAAGGCCGGACGCCCGTTGGCCCCCACCACTTGGAGCCGGTGATGGATGTAGTGCTCGACCTCGGGTCGCGACAGCGGCGTCAGATGGTAGCGCACGGTGATCCGCTGGCGGAGCTGGCGCAGGCTGCGGTCGTTGAGCTTGTCCCGCAGCTCGGGCTGCCCCACGAGGACGATCTGCAGCAGCTTGCGCTGGTCGGTCTCCAGGTTGGAGAGCAGGCGGATCTGCTCGAGCAGCTCGGCGTCGAGATCCTGGGCCTCGTCGATCAGCAGCACCACATCGTTCCCCTGGGCGAGCTGCTCGAGGAGGAACGTGTTGAGCATCTCCAGGCAGGCCACCCGGTCCGCCGCGCCGGGCTGGAGGCCCAGCTCCTTGAGGATGGAGCGCAGGAGCTGCTCGGGGTTGAGGCAGGGGTTGAGGATCAGCGCGGTGACGTAGTTGGGGCCGAGCTCGTCGAGCAGCGCCCGGCAGAGCGTGGTCTTGCCCGCGCCGACCTCGCCGGTGATCTGGATGAACCCCTTGCGCTCCCGGATGCCGAACAGGATGTGGTTGTACGCCTCCCGGTGCCGGTCGCTGAAGAACAGGAACCGGGGGTCGGGAGTGATGTTGAACGGCGGCTCGCGGAAGCCGTAGAACTGGTTGTACATCGTTGGATCAGAACGGCCGGAAGAGGGCCGGCATTTCACATCAAGGCAGAACCTTCAGGAGCGAGGTGTCCACGTAGATCACGAACGCTCGTCCTCGCGCATCTCCACCACCGTGTTTCCAGCGTGGCGGGGAGAGCCCAGACTCTCGCGGAAGGCGGACATGTCCGGAAACTGGGCTGCGCTCTCGTGCAGAGGGGCCTCGTCGACGACGATCACGACGCGATGCTCACCCTGGGTGAGATGACCCGGGACCTTAGCGGTAATCGTCCCTTCTTCGGTGACGGTGGCGACGGTTTCGATCGTCAGCATGAGACCTCCTGGCCGCCCATCTTACAAC